>QHNU01000243.1 GCA_003218525.1 Verrucomicrobiota bacterium | reverse complement strand
ATCGCGGCGGCTGAGAAGCTGGTCCTGAGTAAGAAATTCCAGATTGGTGATCATTGCTTCGCGTTTGTCTACCTTCGCCTGGTCCAGCCTGAAAACGTGAACAACACCAAGATGGACGCGGCCGACTTCGGTATCGTCATCATTTAGTAGTGCGACGATGCGGTCGTCGAATGTGGTTCCAATACGGATTTCCTCGTTCACTTCACGCTCAACTCCAGCGCGGTAAGCGTTTTCGTCCCATGCGAAGAGCGATTCGTCACGATCGTTCAAATGACCACCGATACCGATCGAACCTTTGGCAACCAGGCGTTGCTCACCGGCCTTTTTTCCGCGCACATAATACAGGACGCGATCGGCATGGGCGAGGATTGCATACGGAATGATCTGTTTATAATCAGGATCGCGCTCGGCGGCAGTGCGTGACAGAAAGAAATTGTTGCCGCGCGATAATAAGGTTTCGAGGTAACGTTCCGGTTCGAAGTTCAGACCTTGAAAGGCGCCTAGCCGATCGAAAAGGCTGCGTTTGATTACAAGAACGTTCTCCTGCGTGACAGCCATTGTTCTTCGATCAGGATAGATTCCTTGTGGATCCGCTCAGCCTGATCAAGCAAAGCGCAGCCTCATGCTCAAAAAGTAAAGGTGAAACCAATTTGCGGCCCGAGCAGGTTCAGGCTCGGATTGGGGTTGGTCTGACCACCGTTGGAAAGATGCTGATAAAGCACACCGAGCTGTCCGCTGAATCGATCGCTGAACTTGTAGGATACGCCGGCCGCACTTAAGATATTGAAGGTGAAATCCTGACCCTGGCCGCCAGGCTGGTCGGGATGACTATCGATCCAGCCAAGGCCGAGTCCGCCCGAAAAGTAAGGGATGAATCGGCTGCCCGGTCTGACAAAATTGTAGCGCAGACCGACATTGATACCGAAGTAATGGTTCTCGATCCCGCGGATGATCGGCTCGGCTAGGAAACTGAAGTAAACTTGATTGTAGCCGCGGAGAATTCCTGGTGAATCCAAGTATTGTCCCCATCGAATTCGCGCCGTAATAAAATCAGCATTGATTTCGTAACTGTGCGGCGGATTGAAAACCCCGAGCAGATAGGCGCTTTCAATCGCGAATTCCGTGCGTGGCGTTTCTCCGCCCGTTATGGTTGGGACGGATTCCGCGTGCTCAATCCCGCCGAGCACAGCTTGAACGCTTGCAATGGCTGCGATTAGAAGAAATGGACTGCGCCGTTTCATTGAGCTCGGCACGATATTTCGGCCGGTTACAATTGCAATCGCATCGAGGCTCATAACAACTGGCTGGATCCCGACCAAATCCGCATTCCGGGGACGTCCTCATGAAGTGTTCAAGGCAATAGGGGGCAAGGTCAGCCCGGCTTCAAGCGCGCTGTAGTGTCCGCTGTCTCGGGGGGACCGTTGATTTGCGCCAGGGACTCCGAAAGTATTCGCCCTCTACCGCGGGCAGGCTGAGCAGGCAAGCGGACGCTACGGCCGCAGCTGCCATTTTTACCATTTTACCCAGCACGCGTGTTGCTCTGTTTGTCGTGTCTCGCGAAGCCGAGACATCTCATAATATTTTACTCCGCGGCAATTAAGATTGGCTCATTCACTGCCCGTTCACTCGGCCAATGCCGCCCATGTCGCGGCTTCCCAAGCCACTCCATTCCTGGGCGCGCTCGGAATAACATAATGGACGGTCCATTGAACCTCAAGGGCGGCGCAACGACGCGTTTGTGGTTTTAGTAGAGGGTTTTTCTGATGCTGACAACGGTAGCTAAAGCCATTCCCGCAGGTCGGCGGGCAGTGGGCTTGTCCAATCCCAGTGCTGATCGAAGCACAATCGCGATCCATGCAGCGCGTGCCGATCGAGCAGTAGTTGGCGCGCGAGCTCTGGCGTCCAGCCGGTTTCAATAAACTGTAGGTAAAGTCTTTCGTTTGGTCCGTAAATCTTATCGCCCACGATTGGATGACCGAGTGACGCCAGGTGGACGCGAATCTGATGAGTACGTCCAGTAAGTGGACGCGCTTTGACCAACGAAAACAACTCGCCATTTGTTGTTTTTTTGCGAAATCTTTTTTGAACGTGAAATTCCGTCATCGCATCGATGCCCCGAGCGTCAATTGTCTGTTTTAGATAGATTGCCGAACGTGCGATCCGGCCCTGGCGAATAAGTCGCGCATCGACTGTTTTGCAATCCCACGCCGGCCAGCCCCACACCATGGCGTGATATTCTTTGGCGACCCGGTGAGATTGCATCAGTAGCCCAAACTCGCGCGCGGCTGCCGCCGTTTTCGCCACCAGCACAATGCCGCTCGTTTCCCGATCGAGACGATTAACGACCGAGACTTGTCCGCCGTTTGCGATTTCGAACGCGAGCAGCTGGCGCAATTCCGCCCAGAGCGTCGTCGCACGCTCTGGCTTACTTGGATGGATAAGCAACTGAGGCGGTTTGTCGACAACAATATAATCCTGCGTCTCTTCGATTATTGTGAAATCGCGGCGGGACTTCGCTTCGGGGTCGCGCACTCTGGCTAAGATGATTTCTCTCATTAACGTGCATCGGCATTATACCGGCGGCGGTCGCGAGGTGCGAGCGGTGGACGGCGTTTCGCTCGCCATCGCACGCAACGAGTTCGTCGCGCTGAATGGGCCAAGCGGCTGTGGAAAAAGCACGCTGATGCATTTGATCGCTGGATTGGATCGGCCGACCTCCGGTGAAATTCTTGTGAACGGTCTCGCTTTAGACCAGGCAGACGAGAACGCGATAACAAATTACCGGCGGCATCAGCTCGGGATCGTTTTTCAATTTTTCAATCTTCTGCCGACCATGAGCGCACTGGAGAACGTGATGTTCCCACTCCTGCTGCAAGGCGTAGCCCGGTACCGAAGTGAGCAACGCGCACGCGAAGCCCTGGCGTTCCTTGAATTGGGTGATCGCGGTGACCACTTCGCTCATCAACTCAGTGGAGGCGAACAACAACGCGTGGCCATCGCGCGAGCGATCGTTCACCGCCCGCAGCTCCTCCTCGCCGATGAACCGACCGGCAACCTCGATTCGGCCTCGACCGCTTCGGTCATGAAGGCGCTGCAAACGGTCGCCGAGCAAAAGCTCGCGACGCTTATTGTTGTGACCCATAGCGAAGAAATTGCACGGGCAGCCTCACGCCGGTTGAGCATGCGCGACGGCAAAATCATAGGCGAGACGTTTACTTGACCTGCTCGGCGAACCCGCGTTACCTAAGCGGCTCAGTCTTGGCTGCCGCCATGGAACTTAAGGACATCAAAGCCATTATCGATTTGATGCGGAAGAACGACCTTTCCGTGTTTGAGATGGAGAAGGACGGGTTCCGCTTGAAGCTACAGAAAGGTCCAAGCGAGCAACCGATTTCGATGGTTCCAGTACCTCTTGCTCATCCTTCCCATCCCCCCGGCGCCTCGACCGGCGCGGCGGGAACCCAGTCGATGCAAAGTCCGGCTGAAACAAAGGTTGCATTGCGTGATATTGTTTCCCCGATGGTCGGCACCTTTTATCGCGCGGCCTCTCCCGATGCTCCGCCATTCGTGGACGTTGGAAAGGAAGTCACGGAAGATTCTGTCGTTTGCATTATTGAAGCGATGAAAGTGATGAACGAGATCAAAGCCGAAACGACAGGCGTAATCGCGGAAGTCGTGGCCGAAAATGGGAAGCCGGTGCAATTCGGACAGGTGCTGTATCGCGTCCGTTGACGCAAGCGGGAGCGCGCAATAGGAACGCCAACCGGCGTTCCTCACAAGAAATGTTCGAGAAAATTTTGATTGCGAACCGCGGCGAGATTGCGCTGCGGGTGATTCGCGCATGCAAAGAACTTGGTATTCGCACCCTTGCGGTTTACTCCGACGCTGACGTCGACTCACTGCATGTGCAATTGGCCGATGAGTCGATCTGCATTGGGGCTGCACCGAGTTCGGAAAGCTATCTGAAAATCGATCGCATTATGAGTGCGGCCGAGGTTGGCGACGTCGATGCCATTCATCCCGGCTATGGGTTTCTGGCAGAAAACGCACACTTCGCGGAGGTGTGTGAAAGTTGCAATATTCGTTTCATCGGTCCGCCCGTTAGCGCCATGCGAGCGATGGGAGACAAGAATTTAGCGCGTCAGCATGCCCGCAAATCCGGGGTGCCGCTGACACCGGGCAGTGATGGGATCGTCTCGGAAGAAAAGGAAGCTTTCAGAGTGGCGAAAAAAGTTGGCTACCCGATCATGATCAAAGCCGTGGCCGGCGGTGGTGGGCGGGGGATGCGGGTCGCTCACAATGACGCTTCTTTCCTACCTTCATTCTACGCTGCCCGCATGGAGGCGGAAAAGGCATTCGGGAACGGCGATGTTTACATAGAGAAGCTGATTACGAATCCCCACCACATCGAATTTCAGATCGTGGGCGACAGCCATGGGCATCTCGTGCATCTCGGTGAACGCGATTGCTCAATCCAGCGGCGCAATCAAAAGGTGATTGAGGAATGTCCATCCCCGCTCATGAGGGATTCCTTGCGCAAAAAAATGGGGCACGCTGCGGTCAAGCTGGCGGAGTCAGTGAGCTATCAAAACGTCGGCACGATCGAATTCTTGGTCGACAACGATGGTCATTTTTATTTTCTCGAAATGAATTGCCGGATTCAGGTCGAGCATACAATCACGGAAGAAGTTTATGGATGCGATCTGGTGAAGGAACAAATCCGGATTGCTGCGGGCGAACACCTCTCACCACACATTGCCAAAGCATGGCCGCGTTCACACGCCATCCAATGCCGGATTAATGCGGAGGATCCGACGCACGCGTTCCAAGCTTCGCCGGGCAAGATCCAGTTTTACTACGCTCCAGGCGGACGTGGCGTACGCATCGACTCCCATGCTTATACGGGCTATGTCGTCCCGCCTTATTACGATTCGATGATCGCGAAGTTGATCACCGTCGGCGCATCGCGCGACTCAGCAATCGATCGAATGCGGCGCGCGCTCGACGAATACTACATTACTGGAATCCGGACAACCGTTGGGTTCCATGCGGCGATTATGCGGAGCAAGGAATTTCGAGAGGGTAAATACGATACCGGCTTCGTCGAGCGCCTGATGAAGTCAGAAAAATTTGAGCTCACGTCAGCCGGTCGGTTGCACGAGTAAAGTGCACAATCTGATCGGGCGACGCCTCTACGGGATTATCGATCTTGAATACATCAGCGACGGCCAAGCACCGGTCATTTTACAAAAATTGATCGATGGCGGAATTGACGTCATGCAATTGCGCGGAAAAAACCGGAGTGTGGACGAGCTGAGCGCTCTGGCTGGCCAATTGTTGGATCAGACGATGGCGGCAAATATCCCATTCATCGTAAACGATCATGCCGCTGTTGCGGAGCAGGTGGAAGTCCAAGGAGTACATGTCGGACAAGATGATGATTCCGTCGCCCAGGTCCGGAAGGCGGTAAGTCGCCCGGTAATCGTTGGCAAATCAACTCACAGCCTGAGTCAGGCGATTGCAGCCGAGCGCGAAGGAGCCGATTATATTGGCTTTGGCCCGCTCTTCGCGACCCCGACAAAGCCAGACTACTTGCCCATCGGACTGAACGAAATTCGCGAAGTCCACCGGCAGGTTAACATCCCGATCTTTTGCATCGGTGGAATCAAATTGGACAATCTCCCGCAGGTCATCGCCGCAGGAGCGAAGGGGGTTGTTATCGTTTCCGGCTTACTCCAAAGCGATGACCCGGCAGGATATGCGCGACGCGCGAAACATTTGCTCGGGCAAATCGACGATTCCTAATGTCGATTCTTGTCGTAGGCTCGATCGGGCTCGACACCGTGAAAACACCGGTCGAGGAGCACACCGATCTAGTTGGCGGCTCGGCCTCGTACGCGGCGCTGAGTGCCAGTTTTTTCACGCCGGTAAATCTGGTCGGGATCGTCGGGAGTGATTTCCCAGAGAGCGAATTCCAATTTTGGAAGTCGCGTGACATTGATACGAGTGGGGTTCAACGCGTAAGCGGAAAAACCTTTCGCTGGTCGGGTGAATATGCGTGGGACTTAAACACGCGCGAGACGCGTTCCATTGCGCTAAATGTATTCGAGCATTTTCGACCTGCTCTTCCACCAAAGTATCGCGAAAGCCCGTTCGTCCTGCTGGCTAACATCGCACCGAAATTGCAATCGCATGTGCTCGATCAAATGGAACGACCACGCTTTGTCGTCGCCGACACGATGGATCTTTGGATCGAAACGACACGCGCGGATCTGGAGGCGCTTTTGCGTCGGGTCGATTTACTAATTCTCAACGATAGCGAAGCGCGTGAGATCACAAAGGAAACAAGCCTTATTCGTGCTGGCCGGAAGATCCGCGGTTTTGGCCCGCGCTATGTCGCAATTAAAAAAGGCGAGCATGGCGCGCTGCTTTTTGGCCAGAAGGAGTTCTTCAGCTGCGGCGCTTATCCGTTGGAGGATATTCACGATCCAACCGGAGCGGGGGACACGTTTGCCGGCGGCCTTGCCGGGTATGTCGCCGCTCATGCAGGAGAGAAGGTGAGCTTCGAGCTTTTACGCAAGGCAATGATCTACGGTAGTGTCCTCGCCAGCTTTTGTGTCGAAGCCTTCAGCCTCGATCGACTACGGAAGCTGACGGAAAAGGAAATCGCCGATCGTTATCAGATGTTCAAATTGATGAGCCAATTTGAAGCATTGACGTGAAACCATGCGAAGACGACTGATCAACTTCTACGCCGACATCCTATTCACGCTCGTTGCCTACGCTGCGCTAACGACGCCATGCCTGGCGCATGCTCCCTGGGCAACTCTGCAGGGCGGTCATTACTTGGTAAAAAGGGCCAATGACGGTGATAGTTTCCACGTTAGCATTCAAGGCAAGGAGTATATTTTCCGGCTCTATTTTGTGGACGCTCCCGAGACGACGAGCGAGTTCCGCGACCGAGTCGAAGAGCAGGCCAATT
>QHNU01000297.1 GCA_003218525.1 Verrucomicrobiota bacterium | reverse complement strand
ACGCCCCGTCGCATGCGCCTGCGAACGTAAAAAATGCGATCTGGGCGGTGAACACACTCCGGGGCAAGCCGTATGTCTGGGGTGGCGGTCACGGCTCCTTCAATGATTACGGGTATGATTGCTCCGGTTCTGTCTCTTACGCTCTCCATTATGCCGGATTTCTCGCTGCGCCGATTCCATCGAGCGATTTAATGCGTTACGGAGAACGTGGACGTGGCCGCTGGATCACCGTTTACGCTCGTCACGGACACACCTTCGCAGTCATCGCCGGTCTGCGGCTGGATACAACCGATCTGCGCTATGGCGGCGATGTCGGTCCCCGTTGGTATGCGGATGGTCGTAATACGCGCGGTTTTGAAGCCCGAC
>QHNU01000296.1:3272-3722 GCA_003218525.1 Verrucomicrobiota bacterium | reverse complement strand
CGACACGGTAGGGGTGTATCTCCATGTCGATGAAGAGGGGAAGGCTCATATTCGGATGACGCTCGGCCCTGAAGTTCAAACGTTAACCCGCGCCATGACCGCGATTCTTTGCAAGGGACTCGAAGGCACGACTCCGCAGGAAATTCTCGATCTACCGAGCGATTTCGTGACGCGCATTGTCGGTTCGGAACTGGTACGCGTGCGCAGTCAGACCATTTATTATGTCCTGACCCGGATAAAAGGCATTTGCAAAGTTTACCTCGATCGCCAACGAATGGCTCAGGTGGCTTAGCGTTACTTCGCTCGTGACCTTAGGTTAATTTCGCCTAAAGTTCGCGCCGCGCAGATGCCGCGGAACAACGAGCTCAAAACAATTTTGCTTATCGGCTCCGGTCCAATCGTGATCGGGCAAGGCTGCGAATTTGATTATTCCGGGGTCCAGGCCTGCAA
>QHNU01000296.1:2067-3222 GCA_003218525.1 Verrucomicrobiota bacterium | reverse complement strand
GATCGCACGTATATCGAACCGATCACAGCGGAGGTGATCGAAGCAATTATCGAACGCGAAAAGCCGGACGCTATCTTGCCGACGATGGGCGGCCAGACCGCGCTTAACGCCGCGATGGAACTCCACCGAAATGGCGCCCTGGCGCGGCACTCGGTGAAGCTGATCGGTGCCAACGCTCAGGCGATTTCGAAAGGCGAAGACCGCGAGCTTTTCAAGGAAGCGATGCTGCGGATCGGGCTGGAGGTTCCCCGCTCCGGAGTGGCGCACTCATGGACGGATGCAGACAAGATCGCCGACGAGATCGGAACTTTTCCGCTCATCATCCGGCCCGCTTTCACCTTGGGTGGCAGCGGCGGCGGGATCGCTTACAACCCAGAGGAACTGGAGGAGATCGCCGAGCGCGGGCTCGCCATGTCGCCGGTCAACGAAGTTTTGATCGAGGAATCGCTCGTCGGGTGGAAGGAATTCGAAATGGAGGTGATGCGGGATCGTGCCGACAACTGCGTTGTCGTTTGTTCGATCGAGAATTTCGATCCCATGGGCGTGCACACGGGCGATTCCATCACGGTTGCCCCGGTCCAGACCCTCAGCGACAAGGAATACCAGATGATGCGCGACGCGGCTTTTGCCGTGATTCGCGAGATTGGGGTGGAGACTGGCGGCTCGAACATTCAATTCGCGGTCAATCCCGAGAATGGTCGAATGGTTGTGATCGAGATGAACCCACGCGTCTCGCGATCGAGCGCGCTCGCTTCCAAGGCGACCGGCTTTCCGATCGCAAAAATCGCAGCCAAGCTCGCCGTTGGCTACACCCTGGACGAAATCAAGAACGATATCACTCGCGAAACACCCGCTTCATTCGAGCCGACAATTGATTATTGCGTGGTCAAGGTTCCGCGTTTCACGTTCGAAAAATTTCCGCAGGCGGACGCAACACTGACCACGCAAATGAAAAGCGTGGGTGAGGCGATGGCCATTGGGCGCACGTTCAAGGAGGCGTTGCAAAAAGCGCTCCGCTCGCTCGAGACCAGTCGATTCGGGTTAATCGGAGATGGAAATGACAAACAGGTCGACGCTGAGACGCTGCGCCTGAAGCTCGCGGTTCCAAACGCCGAACGCATTTTCTTTATCGGACAAGCCTTTGAGAATGGAATG
>QHNU01000296.1:0-2062 GCA_003218525.1 Verrucomicrobiota bacterium | reverse complement strand
TGTCGATCGACGAGATCTACGACCTGACCAAGATCGATCGCTGGTTCTTGCGAAACGTGGAGCAGATTGTGGAAGAAGCGCGGCGGCTGGGTAGCGCACGCGTCCCGCCTGCTGGGAGGTCAGGCTTCCAGCCTGACTCGGCGGATGGTCTTCCAGAACGCCGCTTCTACGCGTTTGACCAGCATGGGGAGATTTCGAAGAGCCACCGCCACCTTCCGCATTGGGAGGAACCGGGCCCGACTTATTTCATTACCTTCCGCCTCGCTGACTCAGTTGCGCAACCCGTTCTCGATCAATGGCGGGAAGAACGCGCCGCCTGGTTGAAATTGCATCCGCAGCCCTGGACTTGGAAGACGACGCGTGAGTACGTGCGGCGTTTCGACGAAGAGCGTGAAAACTGGCTCGATCAAGGACATGGCTGTTGCTTGTTAGGCCGACGAGAGACGGCGCAAATCATCGCGGAAACAATCGGTCACTTTGATGGCGAGAGGTATGTTATCGATGCCTACGTAGTGATGCCCAATCATGTTCACGTGCTCGTGAAACCGCTCGGCGATCATTCAATTCAGGAGATTCTGCATTCCTGGAAATCGTTTAGCGCACCCGCCATTAATCGTGAGCTCGGCCGCAAAGGGGCGGTATGGATGGCGGAGAGTTTCGATACGATTGTTCGAGATATTGAACACTTAAATAGTTGCCGCGATTACATCGCGAAAAATCCTGAGAAGGCAGCCCTGTCTACCGACCGGTTCATTCTCGAGCAGCGGGATGCTCTTATTCCGAACGGACAAGCTGGAAGCTCGTCGTCCGAGTCAGGTGAGACGCCTGACTTCCGAAGTGCGCTGATCCATGCAAAGAAACTAGGCTTTTCCGATCGGCAGCTCGCCGTGGCAAAGGGCGTGGCCGAAAATGTCATTCGCGCTGAACGCGTCGCCCAGGATGTCACGCCCACTTACCGCCTGGTCGACACCTGTGCAGCAGAGTTCGAGGCTTACACGCCTTACTATTACTCGACTTATGGCACTGAGAACGAACGGCGCGAGAGCGGCAAGCGGAAGATCATCGTTCTTGGCGGCGGCCCCAACCGCATTGGCCAGGGAATCGAATTCGATTACTGCTGCGTTCACGCCGCCTTCGCGCTGCGTGAGCTCGGCTTCGAAACAATCATGGTCAACTCCAACCCGGAGACGGTGTCGACCGATTACGACACGAGCGACAAACTCTATTTCGAGCCGTTAACGTTGGAGGATGTCCTCAATATTTACGACCAGGAAAAACCGGAAGGCGTCCTGGTGCAGTTCGGCGGCCAGACGCCACTCAATCTCGCCGCCGGATTGAAAGGCGCGGGCGTTCCCATTTTGGGCACGCAACCGGAAAGCATCGAGACGGCCGAGGATCGGAAGCTTTTCGCAGCCATGCTCGACAAACTGGGCCTGCGTCAGACCCCGAGCGGGTCAGCGGTTAGCGCCGAGGAGGCGATTGCCATTGCCAATCGTATCGGCTACCCAGTTCTCGTTAGGCCGTCCTTTGTACTCGGCGGTCGGGCGATGGAGCTCGTCTATACGGACCATGATCTGGTCCGTTATATGGAAAGCGCCATTGAGGTTTCGCCGAACCGGCCAGTGTTGGTGGATCGGTTTCTGGAGGACGCGATGGAAGTCGACGTGGATTGTATTAGTGACGGTGAGATCACCGTGATCGGCGGAATCATGGAACACATCGAGCAAGCCGGTATTCACAGCGGAGACAGCGCCTGCGTGATCCCGACGTTTTCGCTTTCCAAAAAAGTGCTCGCGCAAATTTCGTCCGCTACAAAAGCGATGGCACGCGAGCTCAATGTTCATGGGCTGATGAATGTGCAATTCGCCGTAAAGGGAAAGGATGTCTACGTTCTGGAGGTGAATCCGCGCGCATCGCGCACGATCCCGTTTGTAAGCAAGGCGATCGGCGTGCCACTCGCCAAACTGGCTGCGAAAGTGATGACTGGAAAGACATTGCGAGAGCTCGGATTTACCAGTGAGATCGTGCCGAAACATTTTTCCGTCAAAGAAGCGGTGTTTCC
>QHNU01000242.1:15626-16016 GCA_003218525.1 Verrucomicrobiota bacterium | reverse complement strand
CGTGATCGCCAGAAACAAGGGTAACGTGATAAGTCGCCGAAAGATTCCGGCGAATTTTGGAGTTAGGACGCTCATGGCTAACTCTGCGCACAGAGCGCTGGAGCGAGATATCCGTGCTGGAGATTTTCAGCTAATGTGGACATGTCGGATCCTGCGCACGCTCGCGCCTTTATCAATCACGCCACAGTTGAATAAGTGTAAAGATAATAAGGGTAGTGAGCACACCCCAAAATCATTAAAACTAGCTCCACTCTAATTTTTCGGACGGCCGGAATGTCTTCAGCTACATCTGAATCTTGATCGAAGAACCGGTGGCGATTGCGAAAGATGTAGACGCCTCCAAGTAGATTGATCATAAGGAAAATCGTTCCGGCTATACGTAGAGCGGGA
>QHNU01000242.1:7563-15596 GCA_003218525.1 Verrucomicrobiota bacterium | reverse complement strand
AAAATTTGGTTTAGCCATTGCTCTTCTCGTCTTCGGCTAGGTTCGACACCTCTTTTGATCCGACACGGACGCGGTGGCGCCGTTAATACGCAGACTAAGAAGGCCGAGCGGAGGGCGATTTTTTGCTTTGCTCTAATGACGAGTTCTTCATGATCGTTTCATCCATTGTGACCATTGGACGCGCTGAGAAGGCGTGGCCCCGTGGAAGAGGTCTCAACCTGACGTGGCGAGGGACTCAGTGCGCGTCGGCGTGCCGTTTCCAGCCGGCGCTGAACACGCTCGACTTCGTGCAGAGTCACGTGCTGTGCAAGGTCCTTTGGGAAAAACAGGTCCAGGGTCCAACCCAGCGCCACGCGCAGCTTCTTCTCGAACCGGGGCAATTTCATGAGGTAAATCGTCCGCCACAACCCCCACGCCAGGAGGCCGGAGACATGAACGCCGAGGATGCTGGCCACTCCGGCGCGTCGGCCGATGATCGCGAGCTGACCAAGCATCGTAAACGAGAACGGCCTCTTCCGCTTCCCGCGAAAGGTGGCGACGATGTTCTTCGCGCACTGGCGGCCTTGACGCAGTGCGTGCTGTGCCGTCGGAGGTTGGGCTTTGCCGGTTTTTCTATCAGGAACCGAGGCGCAGTCGCCCACTGCCCAAACTCCGGGGAACCCGGGCACCTCCAGGGTTTCATCGACCACGATACGATTTCTCTCCTTCTTGAATGGCAAAGTTTGCAAGACCGCGTGAGGTGTCACGCCCGCGGTCCAGACAAGAGTCCCCGCCGCAATCGGCTCGCCTTCTTTGAACTCGACCCGTTGATCCGAGTAACCGCTCACCCTTGTTTCCGTCCGAATCTCGACTCCGCGACGCGCGAGTTTGCGTTGGGCATAGCGGCCGAGGTCTTCTCCCAGTTCCGGAAGGATCACGGGGTTCGGATGCACGAGCACGATGCGCACGTCCTCTTCCGTGACATTTGGATAAAAGCGCACCGCTTCGCGCACAAAATCATTGAGCGCACCGACCGTCTCCACGCCGGCAAAACCGCCGCCCGCCACGACAAAAGAGAGCATGGTCCGGCGGATGACCGGGTCCTCAACCAGGCTCGCCACTTCCAAAACTGCCAGCGCTTGATTGCGCAGGATAACGGCGTCGCCCAAGGACTTCATAGTGAGGGCGGACTCTTCCACTCCAGGCAGATTAAAGAAGCTGGTCTCGGAACCGAGCGCGATGAGCAGATGATCGTAGGAGAGGATCTTCTGCGCCCGATTCAGCCCGTAGCCAATGGTGACGCGCCGCGCGGCTGGATCGATTGACTTCACATCGGCAATTAGAACATTCGTATGTTTCAACATCTGGCGCAGCGGACTGATGATGTCGGTCAGATCGAGATCACCTGCCGCCACCTCCGGTAACATGGGCGTAAACAGGATGAAATTGTCACGGCTTACCAGCGTGACCTCTATGTCCTGATCACGAGCGATGGTCTTATCGAGATGGAGCGCGGCGTACAACCCACCAAATCCGCCGCCCAGAATCAGCACGCGCGTTTTGTTTGGCATAATCTTGTTACTGAGTCATCGCACCCAAAAGCGACAGCCCGAAGAATCTGGTTAACAAGCCGATGAGAGAACTAAGCAAGGCGAACCCGAGAGATATGTCGAAACCCGTCCCAAAAAATCGTGCGTAACCGGGAGCTTTCATGGCCGAAAACGTAGCCAATCATTTTATCTGCAGCTATTGGGCGTAAGACGGACTTGTTTGCCCTGCTTGAGGACGAGACTCATCTCGTCCCTTTGAACGAGCCTTGCAGGAAAAGGTCATAGTTGAGAGTTGATTGTTGTTAGTTGCCGTCGGCCGTTCGTTGGGCTTCCCGCTGTGCAAAGGATATCCGCAGACTACCGGCATTCGCCTTCCATCGTTTGATAGCGACCAGATTCTTGATGGTTTGGCCTTCGTCTCGCACGATCGCATCTTCGACAAAACACTCGGCCAATGCCCCCGTACCACCGTGGTTCTCGGCGGCGATGTAGATAGCGATGGATGTTGGAAGATCGACAGACATTATAGGTTCTCCTGTTAGCCGCGAAGGACGACTGCTAATAAACCGAATATTTTTGCAACTCGACGCGACACGCGGCACTGAAATGCTTGAAAACTTCGAACTCCCCACTGTGTAACGTCGTAGTGATATCGGCCATTGGCCGGTTGGGTTTTGCGTACAAATCAATGATGCGATCGCAAGATTCTTCTGCCGCGGTCAGGACGGCGTCGGAGGACACGAGTCGTATACGGCCGAGAATGGCATAGAGCTTTACGAGCGTCTCCGGCTTGTCCAGGGAATGATCAAAGGCGTCTGCGAGCCGTTGCGATGCTTCCGTAATGAAATCTCCGTAGAGTATTTCGCGCTTGCGCGTTTCCGATTTCGCTCGCTCGCGAATTGTTTGGCTCTTCTGCGAAATCCAGGTGGTGGCGATCGCTCCCGACGCGCCGCTGAGCGAGCCGAGAACTCCGGCCAATGCTGTGATGAGATTCGCCTCCACGATTCTAATGAAGGGCTGGTTCTGCCGCTAACGGTGGCGCGGATTGGGTTGGTGCGGGCGGTGGAGTTTTGCTGCGGCGCTCTTTGAACCACATGATGACGACGTAGAACACGGGCGTCAGAAGGAGGCCGAATCCGGTGACGCCGAGCATGCCGAAAAACACGGCGGTGCCGAGCGCTTGCCGCATTTCGGCGCCGGCGCCTTTGCTGAGGACAAGCGGAAGAACACCGAGGATAAATGCGAACGATGTCATCAGAATCGGACGCAATCGAAGGCGGGCAGCTTCGACCGCGGCGGTAAAGCGGTCTTTGCCATCGCGATCCTGGATCTGTTTCGCGAACTCGACAATGAGGATGGCGTTTTTACAAGCGAGCCCGACCAGCACGACAAACCCGATCTGGGTGAAGATGTTGTTCTCCATCGAGCGCAACCAAACGCCGCCGATCGAGCTAAAGAGACACATCGGGACGATGAGGATGATCGCGAGCGGCAACAACCAGCTTTCGTAAAGCGCTGACAAGAGCAGGAAGACGAACAGAACGCAGAGCGGGAAAATGTAAATCGCGCTGTTGCCAGCAAGCTTTTGCTGGAGCGCTATCTCAGTCCACTCCGTCGTGAAACTCGTAGGCAGAATTTGTTTGGCGAGACGCTCAACGGCTGCCAGTGCGTCGCCCGTGCTCGCGCCCGGTGCGGGCTGGCCGCTGAGGTCTGCCGCCGGGAACATGTTGTAACGGGTGATCTTGTCAGCGCCGCTCACTTCCTGCATAGTCGCCACGGAACCGAGCGGAACCATTCCGCCCGCAGCATTACGCGTTTTAAGTAAGCGGATATCGTCGGGATTGATCCGGAATTGGGAGTCGGCCTGAGCGGTCACCCGGTAGGTCCGACCAAAGAGCGTGAGGTCGTTCACGTAGGTTGAACCGAGATAGGTCTGGAGCGTGCCGAAGATATTACTCAGCGGCACGTTCATACTTTTCGCTTTAACGCGATCAACTTCGAGCCACAGCTGCGGCACATTGGCGCGAAAGGTCGTCAGGTTATTGGTCAGCCCTGGCGTTTGATTCGCTTTCATCATCATGGCGAAAGCTTGGGTTTGCAGGTCCTCGAGGCCGGCATTGCCGCGATCTTGAATGAAGAGGCGGTAGCCACCCGCGTTACCAATGCCAGCCACAGGCGGTGGAGGAAATACCGCTACGAACGCCTCGGGAATCTCGGCACGAACACGCGCGTTTATTTTCGCCACAATCGCGGGCATTCCCTGCTCGGGCGTGGTTCGCTCCGAGAATTCTTTGAAGGGCAGGAAAACCGCGGCGGTATTGGTTTGATTGCCGCCAAAAAGATTGAAGCCGGCGAATTCGACGGTATTAAGCACACCGGGCGTTTCACGCCCGATCTTGGCAATCTTGTCGACGACGGCTTGGGTGCGATCGAGCGACGCGGCGTCGGGCAACTGGGCGTAAGCGACAGCATAGCCGCGATCCTGTGTCGGCAGAAAACCGCCCGGGACGACTTTGAACCCCAGGCCGGTGAGGGCAAGCAAGCCGACGTAGATGAACAGAACGATGATGGCCAATCGGGTAAGCCGCGCGACGGTGTTGCCATAGGTGTTCGAGCTCCACGCGAAGACTTTGTTGAAACCCTTGAAGAACCAGCCGAGCAGGCCATCCAGCACGCGCTGAAACAAATCCTTCTCCGCGCCGCGCGGCCGGAGGAGGAGCGCGGCGAGCGCGGGCGATAATGTTAACGAGTTGAGCGCCGAGATGGCGGTCGAGACCGCAATGGTAAGCGCGAATTGCCGAAAAAATGTGCCAGTGATGCCACTGATGAACGCGGTCGGGATAAAGACCGAGCAAAGGACGAGCGCGATTGCTACCAATGCCCCGCCGACTTCGGTCATCGCTTTGCGCGCCGCATCGCGGGGGCTGAGACCGCTTTCGATGTGGTGCTCGATGGCCTCCACCACCACGATGGCGTCATCGACCACGATTCCAATCGCGAGGACGACGCCGAAAAGCGAGACGTTGTTGATTGAGAATCCGAAGGCCGACATAGCCGCGAAAGTGCCGATCAACGAAACCGGAATCGCGATGAGCGGAATGAGCGCTGCGCGCCAGGTTTGGAGAAAAATAAGCACGACCAGAACGACCAGCGCGATCGCCTCGAAGAGTGTTTTCTGCGCTTCGTGGATTGATTCACGGACAGAGACGGTCGGGTCGTAGACAATTGTGTAGTCGAGTCCCGGGGGAAAGCGTTGCTTGAGCTCAGCCATCTTCTTTCGTACCGCGTCGGAGGTGGCGAGCGCGTTCGAGCCCGGGAGTTGGAAAACGGCCATCGCGGTCGCAGGTTTTCCGCCGAGCCCGCTATTGACCGTGTAGTCGCGAGCGGCGAGCTCAACCCGAGCGATGTCGCGAACACGAGTGACTTGTCCGTTGGCGCCAGTCTTAACGATAATGTCGCCGAACTCCTTTTCGTCCGTGAGCCGGCCTTGTGTGCTGACGGTGTATTGAAATGCGGTTGCGCCCTTTGGGACCGGCGGCGCTCCGATGATTCCCGCCGCGACTTGCACATTCTGCTCCTGCAGCGCGCTCACGACATCCTGCGCCGTCAGATCGCGCGCCGCGGTCTTGTTGGGATCGAGCCATATCCGCATCGAGTATTCACGCGCGCCGAAGACATTGATATCGCCAACACCATCAACACGAGCGAGTTCGTCGCGAATCTGGAGCAGCGCATAATTGCTGGTGAAAAGCGAATCGAGCGACCCGTCCGGAGAGACGAGATGCACGACCATGGTGATGTCGGGCGACTGTTTTTTCGTGGTCACGCCGATGCGCTGCACCTCAGGCGGAAGCACAGGGATGGCGATGGCAACGCGATTTTGCACCAATACCTGCGCTGTATCGAGATTGGTGCCGAGCTTAAACGTGATGCTCAGAGTCATGTTGCCGTCGCTCGTGCTCTGCGAGGACATGTAGAGCATGTTCTCAACGCCATTGACCTGCTGCTCGATCGGCGTCGCCACCGTTTCCGACACGACCTTCGCGTTCGCACCGGGATAGTTTGTCGTGACTTGGATTGTAGGAGGAGCGATCTCGGGATATTGCGCAATTGGAAGCGTCGATAGCGCGATTACGCCAACCAGCGTGATGACGATGCTGATAACGCCGGCAAAGATCGGCCGGTCGATAAAGAAATGCGGAAAGTTCATCGCATCCGAGACCGCGCCTGAGCCTCGCTCATTTAGCGCTTCNNNGTCGCGCGGTTTTGATTGACGTCACCGTGATTGCGATCAACTCGGCGGCTTCCTCTTCGACGATGCCCATTTTAGCAATGAAGTCAGCAGTCGATTTAGCCCCGCAAGCAGCCCGAATTCTCACTTCGCGGTTTGGGATTGAGCGACGCTCACCTTCGTGTCTGGCCCGGTGGCAGATGCTGGCTCCGGCACAGGCGTAACGTGCATCCCGGCTTGCACTATTTGCAGCCGTGTGGAGATGACTTTGTCGCCGTCTTTCAGCCCGCTCTTTACGATCCGCTTGCCCTCGAAAATCGGCCCGGTCTGCAGAGTGCGGCGCTCGACCGTGTTGTCCGGCTTCACCACGAACGCGTATTTAACGCCTTGCTGTGACGTGATGACTTTGTCGTCAACGAGTGCGGCGCGATAAGGCGTTGCACCGGAGATCCGCACACGAACGAAGAACCCAGGCGTAATGAAATTCGGATTCCAGTTTTTGAGGACGATGCGCGCGCGTATCGTGCCCGTGCCGGGATCGAGGCGATTGTCGACGAAGTCGATAATGCCTTCGTGGGGAAAATCTGTCTCGTTGCCGAGCTCGACGAAGGCCGGAATTTTTGCCGTGCGTGCGCTTACTCGTTTGCCCTGTTCACTCAGCTTCACGTACTTTAGGACGGCGTTCTCGTCAGCATCGACTTTGGCATAGATCGGATCGACCGAGACCACGGTGGTCAGGACGTTTTCCGGGCCCGCGCCTGGCTGAACGAGATTGCCGATGGTGATGCGCTCGTCACTGACCCTCCCATCGATCGGCGACTTGATCTGCGTAAACTCAAGGTTCAGCGCGGCGGAATTCTTCGCCGCTTCAGCCGAACGCACCGCGGCGAAAGCACCCTGATAAGTGGCAGCCTTCTGGTCGAACTCGCTCGCCGAAATGGTATTCTTTCCGCGCAACTCCTTCGCGCGATCCAACTCAATCTGGGCAAGTTTCAGCTGCGCCTCCATCCGCTCCAGCTCGGCCGCAGCGCGATCGAAGTCAGCTTGGTAAGGCCGTGGATCGATCACGTATAGGAGGTCACCCTTCTTAACGATCGCCCCAGCGGCGAATCGGATTTCAGTAATATAACCAGATACGCGTGGGCGGATCTCAACCGATTCAACCGCTTCCAGGCGCCCGGTGAACTCGTCCCATTCGTTCACCTCCTTCTCAATGACATTGACGACGTTGACCGGAAGCGGACCCTGCGACGGGAGAGAAGCTTTCCGGCATCCACTCTCTGCCGCCGCAATGAGCAAGAGAGTAATTCCGGCGATGAAGAGCTTCATAAAGGCGGCGCCTGATTCTCCATCAATCCCTTGAACTTGAGAAGATATTCGTCTGCGCTCTGGCCGGAAATAGAAGGATCGAAAATTGATCGTAGCTTTAGGGTGATTTCGGTGGTGTGATTGGAGCGTGGCTCGAAGCAAACTACGCCCAATCCTACTTCCTCTGTGATCGTGCGCCAGGCTATGCGGCGCTCGGGAATTTGTCGCACGACCTCAATGACACCGTGCTGTTCCTTCCCGTCGCGAAAGCTACGGAAGGAGAAATGGGTATCATCTATTCGTTGTACTTCGCCGAGGGATTTGATGAACTTTGGGAGGTCTTCGAAACGCAACCATTGTTCGTAAACTTGGGCGACCGACGCGTTGACGACAATCGAAGTCTCCGCTGCGTTCACAGGGATTTTCGTCGTTCAATCAATCGGTCAGGCCCAAGAGCGTGCATATTCGGCTTTTGCGAACGTTCGGCTCCACCCATCAGTATAGTTAAAGAGTGTCATGCTAACGGAGAGCCAGGGGTCGTGAACGGCCGCCGACCGCCGAAAAATTCTGCGGAAGAGTCTCCCCAAATTGTTCTTAGATTGTTTGGTTTTCATAAGCTGGCGGTTTGATTAAAATCAATGGGCAAGGGCGGGCCGGTTCGCCTGCCGGCCACCTGAACGGTTGCCTTTGAAGGCGTTTCCGAGAGAGCTTCGCAACGAGGAGGAAATTGTTTCGGCGATTCGTCGCGAATGAGACAACCAGTGTGTCCGAGCGCCCGATAACAACTGCATTCGTAGAGACTCGGGTGTTAAGCGCAACGCTTTGCAGACATTTTGGAATGAGTAGGGCCAGGTGAAGTCATCCGCCGTGACCCAGCTGTAAGCATCCGCATACATCTCACGCCCAATGGCGTCCTGTGCGCTTCGGAATCTGCGCAGATCCCGCTTCGCTTGAACAAGGACACC
>QHNU01000242.1:0-7551 GCA_003218525.1 Verrucomicrobiota bacterium | reverse complement strand
AGGCCCCGAGCTCTTCGATGCGTCCGCCAAAAGTTCATCGCTCTGATTAGGTTTCATAGTCGGGAGGCTAACCTTGGCCATGAGTGCCCGCCTATTAGGTAAAAGATGGAATTATTTGCACCCCCTGCGAAGGAGACCGTCCTCGTCCTTTTGGAGGAGGCTAGCGCCGGTTCTCAGACCAGCGCTGCCTCTTTCTCAGGCAAAACCACAACGATCTTTGTGCCTTTGCCGCACTCGCTTGCAATAGTCAATGTGCCGTTCATTTGATCGACCCGTTCTTGCATGCCGGTGAGCCCAAAGCCGTTGTGGCCGTTGTCTACTTTGAATCCGATGCCGTTATCTTGAAGGTCCAAACGAACTTCCAGGGCATTGAAGCTCAAACGCGTCTCAAAGCGAGTCGCTTGAGCGTATTTAAGAGTGTTTGTTAAGGCTTCCTGTCCGATATGGAGCAGATTTTCCTGCGCCATTGGCGGCAGTTCGCGTAGCTCTCCGCGAAGCTGAAATTCCGTCTGCAGTGGCGTCCCCACCGTGGCACTCTTGATCAGGCCCTTCAATGCCTCCCAAAAGGTAGAATCCTCTAGAGCTTGCGGCCGCAGCGCTCGCACGGACCGGCGTGCTTCATTCAAGCCGTAACGAGCTAGCGCTTGAGCATTTCGCAGATGGTTGCGCGCGTCTTTTTTATATCGTTTCGAGGTTGCATCCTCGGCCGCTTGCAATTGCACAATCACGCCGGTCAGTCCCTGTGCGAGCGTGTCGTGAATGTCTCGCGCCATTCTATTACGCTCTTCCAGGACAGCTGCGCGTCGAGCTTGCTCCGCGAATTCATTGAGTTGAATGGCGAACATCGTCTGATGAGCGAGTGCCTGCGCTAATTCGATCTCCTCGGGCCGGTATGGCGGCCGGTCTCCGTGCCGAATGCCGATGAACCCGTTCACCCGGCCACCAACTAAAGTCGGAATGCTGAGAAATTTTTTTGTTCCGTCCGAGCGGAAGTAATCACGAAGCGCGCTAGAAATGCGCGGATCAGTTTCGATGTCTTCGCAGGCCAGCGGCACTTCGGTAAAAAGCATCTCCTGCAATCCTTCGTTCTCTTTCCAGGAGGTCGGATCGGTAACAAACGGATGTTTGTTCTCGGCCGCGGCAACATCGGCGCCGTGCGTCCCCGCACGTAAAACGATTGACTCGCTCGCCTCGTCGAACAACCACAGAATCACACTCTGCGCGCTGAGGAGTCGCCCAATCGTGCTCAGCATTTGTCCGATGAATTTTTCTGGCGGAGGCGCGGTCGCGAGAATGTCCAGACTCTGGACCAATGCCTCTACTTGTCCCCTCGCGACTTGCTCCGAAGCACGCACGGCATTTTCTGCTCGTTTTCGCTCAAGGGCGATACTCGCCAGATGAGTGATTTGTTCAATGATTTCAAGCTGCTGCGGAGTGGGAGTGCGCGGCTCGCGATAATAAATGGCGAACGTCCCGAATACCTTGCCTTCGGAGGAGAGAATTGGGCTCGACCAGCACGCGCGCAACCCATGCGGTAAGGCGACGTTGCGATAATTTGTCCAGAGCGGATCGTTGGCGATGTCCGAGACGATTACCGGCTCGGCCAAATAAGCAGCGGTCCCGCACGAACCCGCCGAAGGGCCAATGACAGAGCCATCGATTGCGTCGATGTAAGCTTGGGGGAGGTTAGGCGCTGACCTGTGCCGAAGCTGAGTACCATTCGGCTCCAACAACAAAATCGAAGAGAGCGCTCCGCTCGCCAGCTCCTCCACCAGCCGGCATAAAGCATCCAGAATAAGCGGAAGTGAATCGCCACGGGCAACCATCTCGAGAAGCCGCTTCTCTCCAGCCAGCAGCATCTCGGCCCGCTTGCGAGCGGTGATGTCCACCGTGGTCCCGATATAATCATCTACGATCCCAGAATGTGTTAATACCGGGCGACCCACACCCTGGACATTCTTAACAGATCCATCCGCAAGCGCGATTCGAAATTCCATGTCGAAACCTCTCTTTTCGCGAATTGCTTCGTCGAGACTTCGCTCAATAAACGATCGATCTTCCGGATGAACCGTTTCTAGAAACAATTGGAAAGACAGGTCGGTCTTCTCAGGATCGAAGCCAAAGATCCGAAAGTGTTCCTCCGACCAGACGAGCTTTCCGGTAGAAAGATTCCAGCCCCAGGTGCCGGTGTGACTGATTCTTTGACCATCAGCAAGAAAACCCTCGCTCCGCCGCAGAGCCGCCTCTGCACGATCGCGTTCAATCGCAACTCGTGCAAGGTCCGTCGCCATCTCGATGAGCCCGAGGTCGTGTGGAGTCGGACTTCGCGTTTCGCGATCGTACATGCAGAATGTTCCCAGAACCTTTCCGTCCGAAGAACGTACGGGATTCGACCAGGAGGCTCGCAGCCCGTGTTTCAATGCTGCCGCCCGATGCTCCGGCACTTCCCAAAGCGGATCGGTCGCAATGTCGGAGACGATGACCGGTGATCCGCGATATGCTGCCGTCCCGCACGACCCGGCGCAGGGGCCAATTGGCAGCTTTTCCATCTGCTGCGTCCATCCTTTGGGAAGGCTCGGCCCCGCCACGGCATCCAGGTGAAGACCATCTGGACGTAGCAACAAAACAGAAGCAAGCGTGCCGCTACGGTACTCCTCGATAATCAGACACAAGACATTCAGAATCTCCTTGAGAGCACCGCCAGTGGCGATCATCTCGAGAAGGCGTTTTTCACCAGCGAGCAGCGCTTCCGTCCGCTTGCGTTCAGTGATTTCGTGCGTCAGAGCGATGTTATGCCGCGTGATTCGGCGAATGCGGATTTTGTAGAGGAAGAAAAAGAACGCGGCGACCCAGAAAAGTATTGCCGCCCGAAACCAAATGGTTTGGTAGACAGCTGGCGCTAACGAAAAATTCCATGATGCACCAGTCTCGTTCCACACGCCGTCGTTGTTGGAGGCAATGATGCGGAAGCGATAGTTCGCGGGTAGCAAATTTGTGTAGCGGACGCGCCGCGTGCTGACCGGGCCCTGCCAGTCGTTATCGTATCCCTCGAGCTTATAGCGAAACTGAACACGTTCGGGATCGGTCAAGCTCAGCCCCGCAAATTCAAACTCAAGCTCTCTAGTATTTGGAGGGAGGCGGACTCCGGGAGCAGTCGCAATGACGCGACCATCTGCCTTGATCGCTTCAATCGTGACCGGCGGCGCGAGAAGATTTTTTGGTAATTGCTTCGGGTCGATGACAGCAATGCCTGCAGTGGTAGCGAACCAGAGCCGGCCATCCGCTGCTCGTGTCGCCGTTGGAAAAGGCTCGCGTTGTCGCGGAAGCCCGCGCAATCCATCGGTCGCCGTGATGGTCATGCCTTCCATCCGGTAGGAGGGGACTGCAAGCGCCTTCTCCAACTCTCGCTGGCTTACGCGGAAGATTCCAAGCCCGCAGGCCAGCCACAGAGAACCATCATCGTCCTCGATGATTCCAGAGACGGAATTCCCTGGCAGCCCGTTCGCCCGAGTGACCGTACCGAGGCGGCCCTGATGAAAGCGGCTTAGTCCACCTTCTCCGCCGATCCAAATGTTGTCCGCGCGGTCGCTTGTAATCGCAAAGATTCTACCGCTCGGTAATCCATCGTTTGCAGAATAGACATGAAATTTGTCATTCTCGTAGACTGCCACTTCGCCGTCTTCGAATCCCAACCAAACCCGTCCCCGTCCATCGCCATACATCGCTCTAGAGCGGTACTTGGGAAGACTCGCGTTCGAGCCGAAATCCGTCCATTCATCGCCTCGGAGTCGCATGACCTTCGGAACGCCGAGTTCGGCGCCCCATCCCGTGATGGAAATCCATAAACCGCCAGCAGCGTCGTGCGCGATGGCCTCGATGTCTGCTCGCGCATCGAAAGCACCCATCTGCACGTAGGAGAATTTGCCATTAACTTCCTTGGCCAGTTTGAAGCTGCCTCCCACCCATGCATTGCTTCCATCCGCAGACAACGAGAGAATGCGCGTAGAGTCTGAGGTCGAATAAAACGGCAGTTTCGAAGTAACGAATCGTCCGTGGTAGAAACGCCGAACCGAGTCGCGGGTATAGCTGATGATCCAAACGCTGCCGTCTGGAGTGGAAGTTAATGCAATCTGCTGATCGGGATCCAAACCTTCTCTCGCGGAGAAAGGCGTTACCTTATTCTCGCGAAAGCGGTCCAAGCCACCGGCTGTCCCAAACCAAATGTTCCCTTCGCGATCCTTGAAAGTGGAATAGACCAGCCCGCCCGAAAGTCCATCGCTTACCTGGAAATGGTCGAGCCCGGAATGTTCCGATTGCCCAGCATCGGTTGTGCGGCCAAGCCCGCGCTCGATGAGTCCAACCCAAAGGCTCCGGCTGCTGTCGAAGAGCAGACACATTGGTTCGTCACCAACTGGGATCTCAGTCTTCGATCCGATGTTGCCCGCAATCGCTCTCACGGTACGGCCGGTCGTATCGGCAATCCATACCTCGCCATTCGGCGTCCCGGTCATCGTCCAAACCATCCCAATAGCTTCCCCGGTAGCAGTGAAACGCTGGCCGTTCGCCGCAAGAGAAAGGATTGTGTTCCTACGAGTCGGGTCGTCACTAAGATCGAAGTTCAAACCATCGGTAGCCGCCCACAGCGTTCCGTAAGTATCAACGAACAATGCCTGGGCACCTGGTGCCGGATACCCGAGTTCTGCTCCAATTCGGCGCCACTTACCGTCCGTGAATTTGCTGAACCCGTACTGACCGCCAGCCCATATATGACCGTTTGCGTCTTCCACAATTGATAAGACTCCGCCGCTGGGCACGCTTTCGTTCGGCGAATAATTCTGCAAACGCCCATCGCGCAGGTGGCTCATTCCACCAGAGCCAAACCCGATCCAAAGGCTGCCGTCGTGTGCGCTCAAGAGCGACCAAATGGACGAACTCGCCAACCGTTCCCCGAATCTCGATTCCCAAAGAAAAAAACGAATGCCATCAAATCGATACAAGCCGGCTTCCGTTCCGAGCCACAAATAACCGTCCGGTGTTTGAGCAATCGCGCGCACTGGCCCCGGCATGCCATCCTTCGCCGACCACGATGTGTGCGTGAACTGGCTAATTAATTTCTGCGGATCAAGAGCATGGATAGAAGCGCTGAACGTCACAGCCATTAGCAGCGTACCCAGCCGGAGACACACTCTCATTCGACGGGAGTGCTGGTTGAATCCGATTCTGCTCGGGAAATTCACACTGCGCACCGTCTGACCACTTTAAAGGCTTCCACACTGAAACTCCAGCCGAAGGATTCCGCATCGTTCGAAGGAGATTGCTTCCTAACGAAACGGCAACGGAGTTGAAAAATCGAACTCGTCATCGTGTAGATGCGGTGCCCGCCGGCGAGGTGAGAACGCGAATACGGAACAACTCCATCCGAACTGGTCGGTGTATCGCTCCGGCCTCGATCGCCGATGATCGATATTTTAGCAGCGATTAGATCATGGGCTAACGCGATCAGCGACCGCTCATGTTCCGCGGCCAGATATTTCTTCGCGGGTTCAAGGGGCTCTTCCGCGGCTAACGCAACAGGGAAGCGCGCCGACTTCCACCTTTACCGTTGCTAGCCGCAATCCGATCTGTGGTCACGGGCTTCGTTGCTTCAGACCGAGCAAGAGAATTTTGATGGATCAACTACAAGAGGCTAATCGCTCGCTGCAACCGCCACTATTGGGCATAGGACGGAATTATTTCCAATGCCTAGGAACGAGAGTCAGTTCGTCCGACAAAAGCTCCTCCGCAGTCCTAGACGCGAGCGCAGTTCGCACGAGAGGAGCAACGCGTGTTCCGAGCAGTTCGATCGCGCGCATCAGTTTCGGGTGTGGCAGGGCCGCGACGCTCATCTGGAAGGTAAGGCGGGAGATGCCGCCCAAGGCTTCGTTCACGTACAGGATTTTTTCCGCGACCGTTTCCGGATCGCCCACGAGGAGCGCTCCGGTGGGGCCGAGCAAGGCGTCGAAGTGTGCACGGGTGACCGGTGGCCAGCCGCGCTCCCTGCCAATGTTAGAAAAGCTTTGCGCATAACCGGGAAAGAAGTCGTCTGCCGCGGTCGCCGCATTCTCAGCGACGTAGCCTAAGGAATGAATGCCGACCCTCAGCTGGTCTGGAGAATGGCCGGCCCGCAGACCAGCCTCGCGATAGCGGTCGATGAGTGGCCGAAAACGGCGCGGCTCGCCGCCAATAATCGCAACCATCAGCGGCAGCCCGATTATGCCGGCCCGGACAAAGGAGCTCGGAGTTCCTCCGACACCAAGCCAAACCGGCAGCGGATTCTGGACCGGTCGCGGGTAAATTCCTTGTCCGGTAAGCGAAGCGCGATGCTTGCCTGACCAGTGCACATGCGTGTTCTCGCGAATTTTGAGAAGCAGCTCGAGCTTCTCCGCAAAGAGCGAATCGTAGTCATCGAGCTCGAGCCCGAAGAGTGGAAATGCTTCGATGAACGACCCGCGTCCAGCCACGATTTCGGCCCTGCCTTTCGAAAGCAGATCGAGCGTTGCGAACTCCTGAAACACGCGCACGGGATCGGCCGCACTCAAAACGGTGACGGCGCTCGTAAGCCGGATACGGCGGGTTTGGACAGCGGCGGCTGCGAGGATCACCGTGGGAGCGGAGTCAAGGAACTCACGCCGATGGTGTTCGCCGATGCCAAACACATCGAGCCCTACCTCGTCAGCTAGCTTGATCGCTTCGAGCAACTCGCTGAGATTTTTCGCGGGATCGACCGCGCTGCCGGTCAGGCGGTCAACGGTTGCCGCTACGAAACTATCTACCCCAATCTCCATGGTTGAGGTATTCAAGCTGGGACGCGCTCCTGCAAGAGCCCACCAAAGGCGGAGCGGACGCTCAGAAAGACGACGATCCACAGCACCGTCACGACGATAGCCAGAGGCAGACCGCTCGGAGCCATCAATATGTGGAAGAGCAGAATGTTGACGATGATTGGAGCGAGCATCGTCAGGGCGAGTGGAACGTAGCGATTGATCAGGAGCAGGATCGCCCCAATGAGTTGGACCAAAAATACCACGACGAGATAATGGGAGACATAGAGCGCCCCGACGAACTGGCCAACCGTTCCGGTAAGCGGAGGACTGGGAATGAAATGGAGAAAGCCATTCAGTCCGAAGATAAGAAAGATGAGGCCGAGTAGGAAACGGGCGCTGATCACGGTGATTTTCATGGTAGATTGATTTGTTTGATACCTAGTATATTGACATCAATATAGTTTATGTCAAGATGAATGGCGCAATGACACGGAAGGGAACAAGCCAAAAGCAAGACTTCACCGGGGTTCATGTCTGGCTCGTCCTCATGAAGGCCTTTCAGGCCCTGGCCACGCACGCGGCCGAGAGCATCCAGCGGACAAATCTGTGCGACTCCGATTTCCGCGTCCTCGAAGCGCTGCTCCACAAGGGGCCGCTTCCGGTCAATACAATCGGCCCAAAAGTCTGGCTCACTCCGGGTTCGATCAGCGTCGCCGTTGATCGGTTGGTCAAAAAAGCGCTCGTTTCG
>QHNU01000068.1 GCA_003218525.1 Verrucomicrobiota bacterium | reverse complement strand
CGATCTGGGCTTCCAGTTCGAGGGTGTGCGGAAAATCGCCGCTTGCGAAAAGGTGGGAAAAGCGATCGATGATGCTTGGCGAAAAATTCAGCGCCTTCCCGATTTCGCGCGCGGCACTTCGGCCCCGATAGCTGATGACATTCGCGGTCATGGCGGCACCATGTTTGCCGTAGCGCCGGTAAATTTCCTGAATGACGCGCTCACGCCGATCCCCGCTCGGTAAATCAAGATCGATATCGGGCCAGCCTTTCCGGCTCTCGTTCAAAAAACGTTCAAAGACGAGATGATTGCTCACCGGATCGACTGGCGTAATGCCAAGGCAAAAACAAACCGCGCTGTTGGCGGCACTGCCGCGACCCTGAACCATAATGTTGTTTTCACGGCAGAAATTCACGATGTCCCAGACGATTAAAAAATAGCCCGCGAATCCAAGACGGGTGATCAGGGCCAGCTCCTCTTCGAGCTGACGTTTCACCTTTTTCGTGAGCGCCTCATAACGTTGCTGCGCGCCGAAAAGGACCATGGTGCGCAAAAACGAATTCATGCTGTGCCCGGCCGGCACCGGAAAATCGGGAAACTCATAGCCGATGTTTTCCAATGAAAAATCGAGACGCTCTGCCAGTCGTTCCGTGTTCGTGACGGCATCGGGCAAATCACGAAAAATGGCGCGCATTTCGGCGTCGCGTTTCAGATGACGCTCGGAATTTTGGGTGAGCAATTTACCAGCGAGATCGAGATGGGTGTGCTCGCGAATGCAAGTGAACACATCCAGGACCTGGCGTCCGTAAGGTTTGGCATATTGCACGCCATTGGTCGCGAGTAAGGGCAGTCGAAATTCTGATGCTAAATCAATCAGCGTTTTGTTGACGCGATCTTCGCCCCGCAAGAAATGCCGCTGGATTTCGACGTAAACGTTTTCCCGCCCAAAGCTGTCGATTAAGAATTGCGCACGCTGGTCAGGATTCTGGAGGATGCGTGCGCTCCCCAGCGCAATGAAACCTTCGGCAAATTGCGGCAGTTCAGTCCATTTTACGGCGCATTCTCCTTTCACGCGGCTGCGGAGATGAGCCTGGGTCAGCAATTCGCATAAATTTTTATACCCAATGCGATTTGCCACCAGCACGGGCAAGGGAGTGCCGTCTTCCATAGTCAGTTCGCAGCCAGTGATCGCGCGAATTTTTTGTTCGCGCGCTGCCACGGAAAACCTTTGCGCCCCGTAAACGCCGTTGCGATCGAGCAACGCCAGCGCCGGCATCTCCAACTCGGCGGCAACTTCGGTTAATTGCTCAGGAAACGACGCGCCGCGTAAAAAGCTAAAAGCGCTGCAGGTATGTAATTCCACGTAAGCCATAGGACGCGTGTGGCCAGCTTGTCATCTGAGCCGCACCGACGGCCGAAGGATCTCACACGAGAGGAATTGGCTATGGAGTGAGTCAATAGTGTGACGAACACCTCGGGCGAGGGATTCTTCGCGTCGCTCAAGATAACAAGGCGCTGTGGGTATTGTTTCAATCATAGATGCCGTCAATCTCCCAGCCATCTTCGCTGACGTGGCAGCGCAAGAGCGTGCCATCCACAACCTGCACATCCCACTCCATTCGGGCCCAGGCCTGTTCGTCCCACCAATTTCCGGAGAGCGGGTAAGGACCGGTTTGTGCCACGACTACGCCGTTCGTTGTCGCTCTGCGCACATGGGCCGGTTTTTTTCCATCGAGCAATACCGCGGCCGATTTACGCGTGCGAAACCGTCGAAGAGGGATTCGCCCTCCATCATTTTGGACTGGTTCATCGCGCATTTCCCAAGCGAACGGCTCCATTCGAAATGCGTCCGGCCGATGCGTCTCTTCCAAGACCGGGCGGCCGACGCGATCGGGCCCAAGTAATCCGATCAAGCGTGCAAGGGTTTCGTGCAATTGCGCCGGGTCACGCAACGCCGTCTCGAAAAATCCAAATTGTTGCCGGGCCGGTCGCGTTGGGCGTGCTTCCAATTCAACCGAGAGAATCGGGTGCCGCGAGGTAAAATTTTCCAGATGCGTGTGCAACATGCGGAACAGCACCTCTTCGTTATTTGTCGGCTGCGGAATTTTGAAGATTCGTTCGTAGTGCGATTTATCGGAAAAGGTGATCCGCAATTGAATCTCCTTGGCGACGAGATAGATGGCGTTTAATCGAATCGCGAGCTGCTGCAAAAATCGCCGCAGCATGAAAAGGAGCGGCTCAACTGTTTCGATTTCATTTTCGAACTCAAAACTTTCGATGAACGATTCCGGGGGCAAGACCAGCTTGAGAAGGCGCTGGGAGCAGCCATTGGCACGCTGCCATAATTTGACCGCGACCGTTCCGAGGCGCACGGCCAGCTCATCGGGATTTAAGGCGGCAAGTTGGCCGAGAGTATGAATTCCCCACTGATGCAGGATGCCGAGAATACGTTGGATCTCCTGCGCTCGTTCACTTTCCCTTGTTTTGTGCGCGAGAGGAATAGCCGGCACCATTTGCGAAACAGACCCAGACACAAAGGGACTCTAGGCCTATTTCGAATATGTTCAAGTGAACATGACTAGACGATTTCGACCGGGCATTCCGGCAATGCGCTCATAAAGGCGCGCCCGTATGGCTTCGTCACGATCCGATTGTCCAGAATGACAATGATCCCCTCATCCGTTTTGGTCCGAATTAATCTTCCGACCCCTTGTCGCAATTTTAAAATCGCTTCTGGCAAGGAATATTCGGTGAAGGCGTCTCCCCCGCGAGCGATGATCATTTCGAGCTTTGCCTGAATCAAAGGATGATCAGGGACGGCGAAAGGCAGCCGCGTAATAATGACATTGCGCAAGGCGTCACCCGGGACATCGACGCCCATCCAAAAACTGTCTGTCCCGAACAGCACACTCCGTGGAGTCCTCTTGAACCGCTGGAGCATTTTCGTCCGGGGCAACCCTGCCCCTTGCACAAGAAGATTGAGATCGCGATTGGCAAAAAATTGGCCCATCCGCTCAGCCAAGTTCTGCATGGTGCGGTAGTTGGTGAACAGAACGAAAGCGTGACCGTCAGTTTGAATAACGAAGTGCTCGATCCAGCGGATCAGGGCTTCCTCATAAGCGGCCTCGCGCGGGTCGGGCATTTTGCCGACGACGAACATTTTCATTTGCCGCTGGAAATTGAATGGGCTGCCGAGCCGCAAGGGCTCGACTGCCTCTGCCCCAATACGATTTCGGAAATAGGCGAGGTCTTTTCTTCCAACGCTCAAGGTGGCGCTGGTCATGATACAAGTGCGGCGGTCGCGGAATAAAATCCGCCGCAACACCGGGGCCATATCGACAGGCGCGGCGTTGAGAGTAAGAAGTTGAGCGGCCTTGCCCGTGCGCTCGACCCAGTAGACATGGTCGGGCGCGGTTTGGCCGAGAAAGTCGGCAATGCCGCTGCGAACGTCAGCCACGCGCCGGCCGAGCTCCTGCAACTCTGCTTTTATGATCTCGTCGTCCTGTCGCTTGACCACTTCGGTGATGCGCGCCTGCAACGCAACCAGGCGGCCGGTAATGGTATCGGGCACGAGGTCGGGGCCGTGCACCCGGTATTCGCGTCCTTTACGAAAATCGCACCGTTGGTCGATCGCTTGAAAAAATCGATCGATCTCACTAATGAGCTCGGCCGCGAGGCTAACACCGCTGCCGTCCCGGGTGACGGTGAATAGCCCTTTGTGTGTTCGCGTGTTGTAGAGGCGCTGCACGGTCGCGCGCAGTCCGTATTGCGAAACGCCAATTCCAACGTGGCGTGACGCCGTCTGCTCGACGGTGTGGGCTTCGTCCAGGATCAGAAAATCATTTGGAAAAATGTAACCGCTCTCGCGCTCCGCGAATTCTTCGGCGCCGCTGAGCAACATAAACAGCAGCGTGTGATTCATGACCAGGACGTCGGCGGCGAGCAATTGCCGGCGCGAGCGCTGATAAAAACAGTCGCCGCGCTCACCGCACGATTTTTTCGTGCAAATATGCGCTTCGCTGCAAACTTGCGTCCAAACCTTCGGATCGGGTTCAAACCAAATGTCGCTCAGCGTCCCATCCTTCGTGTGCGTCGCCCAGTCGGCAATGCGTTCGAGCTCCTTTTGTTCCGGTCCGGTGAACAGATCGGTTCGCTGCGCCAGAGCGCGTTCGAGCCGCCGCGGGCAAACGTAATTCTGTCTCCCTTTCATCAGCGCGGCTTCGAATTCCTTCGGCAAAATCTTTTTCAAAATTGGAATATCTTTGTAGAGAAGCTGCTCCTGAAGATTGATCGTGTGCGTCGAGATGATCGCTTTTTTGTGTTGCTCGATGGCGAAGAGGATGCCCGGAACCAGGTACGCCAGCGATTTGCCGACACCGGTGCCGGCCTCGGTTACCAGGTGCTCCTCGTCCTCCAAGGCGCGCGCAATGGCTCCGGCCATTTGTTGCTGCTGCGGCCGCAGCTCGAAGTTTTTCGCTTTCGCCAACAAACCGGTGGCCGAAAAAATCGCCTCCACTCTCTCAGCAAAGTCGGATGGAAAAGTTTCACGCAAGGCGATCATGGAAGCAGCCAATTTACGAGATTACGCTGAATCCAATTCAATCGAAAATTTGTTGTGAGCCTGTTTGACCGGTACATCACGCGAAATTTCGTGCAGGCTTACTTGTACTGCATCGCCGGTTTCATCTCGATCTGGCTGATCTTTGATATCAGCGACAGCATCTCGACCTTCTTGGATGAGCACATGAGTCTCGGCCGGATCCTAGAATATTATGGGACGCAGGTCCCACAAATTCTTGTCATCCTGCTGCCGGTTTCGTTGCTCCTGGCATTGCTCTTTGTCCTCGGCCGGATGTCGCGCGCAAACGAGATCGTCTCCATGCTCACCGCCGGTACCAGCCTGATCCGGGTCCTGACCCCGCTGTTCCTTATCGCGCTCCTCACCACGGCGACATGTTTCGCGTTGAACTACTCCGCGGCCCCGCACGCCGAGATGGCGAGAAAGATTTTCTTTGGCGGAGGCGGATCGAACGAAGTCCAAGGGCAGATTTTTCGCAACCGGCGTGAGTCGCGGACGTGGTTTATTCAGAATTTCCGGCCGAACTCCAATCGATTTAGCAATGTTCAAGTGCTACAGCAGGACGCCTCCGACCACATCACCATGAGTTTTGTTGCCGTGACAGCCGAGTACGACCCTACCACTCGCACATGGACGTTATCGGACGCGCGGGTCGTCCGCTACGATCCAGCCGGGAATATCATTTCGGCGGAGTTCGAACCGAGCCTCGTCCTTCAGCATTGGAGCGAAACACCCTACCGGCTGCGGAGCGCCAACATGAGGGCCGAATTAATGAGTCTGCCGGAATTGCGTGACTATTTGAATTTCAATTCCGATTTTCCGGACACTCTCCTGGCGCCTTTCCGGACACATTTTTATTATCGCCTCGCGCTGCCTTGGACCTGCCTGGTCATTGCGCTGATCGCCGCACCACTGGGCGTCGGCTTCACCCGGCGGGGTGTCCTCGCAAGCGTGGCCATTGCGATTTTGTTGACCTTCGCTCTTAATTTTTCCACCCATCTATTTCTCGCCTTGGGCGAAGGGGATCGGGTCCCGGCATGGCTTGCAGGCTGGGCTCCGGCGATCCTTTTTGGCGCGATCGGTTTATATCTCTTGCAATTGCGTTCGTCCAATCGGGAGGCTTCGGACTTTCGCAGCCTGTTTCGGCGCCGTATATTCGCTCGATGAATCCTCTGGCCACTGATTGGCCGATCAAACAGCGCTCCGACTATTGCCACGCCACGCGACGACCGTTCGCGCCCGGGGAGTTGTTTTACACGCTCCTCTACCGCGACGGCGACGGATTTCGCCGGGAAGATCTGAGCGAAGAAGCCTGGCTCAATCGTAACGAAAACATTCAACCGTTTTCATTCTGGAAAACAAAATTCGAGCCGGAGGTTTCCGCTCCGGAGCCGCTCCCCAAGGAAAATGCGGAGACGCTTTTCCGCCGTCTGATTGTGCAGGCGGATGCCCCGCCACACGCCTGTTTCGTCCTGGCCGTGATGCTCGAGCGCAAACGCGTTCTCAAGCAGGTTCGAGCGGAAGAAAAAGACGGCCGTCGCACGCTTATCTACGAACACAGCAAAAATGGGGACGTCTTTATTGTGGAAGACCCCAAGCTGCGGTTGGATGACCTCGAGCGTGTCCAAGCGGAAGTGATGCAGTTGCTGCGGCAAAATCCCGCATCCTGAACGCCATGTCTGCACTGCCGTTTTCGGAAGCAACTTTTCCGCTTTATCTCGCGCCGATGGCCGGCGTGACCGACAAAAGTTTCCGCCAGATTTGCAAAAACTATGGCGCGGATGTTCTGGTGACTGAATTCGTTTCGGCCGAAGGCGTGTTTCGTCGCAATCAGCGAACGCGCGAATATCTGGATTTTGACGAAATCGAGCGGCCGATTGGAGTCCAGCTCTTTGGCGCCGACGCCGCACACATGGCCGAGGCGGCCCGCCAGGTAGTCGATTGGGTGGCGCCAGATTTCATTGATTTGAATTTTGGCTGTCCGGTCAACAAAGTAGTCGCGAAAAACGGCGGCTCCGCCTTGTTGAAGGATTGCCCGACGCTGGCAAGCGTCGCTCACTCTGTCGTGCAGGCGGTAGGGCCGGTTCCGGTCACGGCAAAAATCCGCATTGGCTGGGATGCAGATCGGATCAACGCCCGTGATGTCGCAAAAATTCTGGAGAATTGCGGGATTGCCGCACTGGCGGTGCATGGGCGGACCCGGGCGCAAGGTTATTCCGGCGAAGCCGATTGGCGGGTGATTGGCGAAGTAGCGCAATCGGTTGCGATGCCGGTGATTGGGAACGGCGATCTTGCTTCAGCTGAAAGCGTGGCGCGGCGACGCGCGGAGACAAACATTTCCGGTGCCATGATTGGTCGAGCGGCTATGAGCGCGCCGTGGATTTTCCGCCAAATTAAGCATTACCTCGCCACCGGCGAACTGCTCTCGCCACCGCCGTTGTCCGAGCGATGGAATATCATCCTCGATCATTGCCGGGCAGAGGTCAGAGAGTGGGGTGTGGAAGAGCCGGCCATGCGATCCTTGCGCGCACGACTAATGGCGTATTCAAAAAATTTGCCGGAAGCGAAATCGCTCCGGGATAAGTTTCAATATGTTTCGAGCGTTGCCGAAGTCGAGAAAATCGCGGGCCGGCACATTACCCAGAGCGGGTCGAGCGCGTCACACCCGATGCCCCTGGTGGCCACCTAAACTCAAATGACGACATCAGTTGCACCGGCGGACCTGAAGATCAAGATGGGAAACGAACGGTTGATCAAGGTGACCGAGAATGCATCACGCCGGCTGCGATCGCTCCTCGAAAAACAGGGCCGGCCGCAGGGGGCATTGCGTGTAGCAATCATCGGTGGCGGTTGTTCCGGCCTTCAGTACAAGATGGATTTGGTGGATGGCCCGGCACCGCGAGACATTCTTGTCCTTTCATCGGATGTTCGCGTGGTGATTGATCCGAAAAGTGCGTTGTTCGTCAGCGGCTCGCTGCTCGATTTCAGTGAGGACCTCCAGAAAGGCGGATTCAAAGTGACGAAACCGAACGCAGTCGCGCATTGTTCCTGCGGCGAGAGCTTCGCTGCATGACTGATTATTTCGCGCTTCTTCGACAACCGCACCAGCCCCATCTCGATGATCGCGCAATCGAGCAAGCTTTTCACGAACGCGCCCGCTTGTTGCATCCGGATGCTGCTGGGGCAAACGAGGGCGACGAGTTCGCCCAGTTAAATAGTGCGTTCAATATCCTGCGCGATCCGTGCTTAAGATTGCGGCATCTGCTCGAACTCGAAGGCGTCACGCCGGCCAAGGAGTTGCTCGCCCCGGAATTGGCAGAATTCTTTTCACAGGCGGCGGAAATTAGTCACCGAGCCAAAGCGCAAATTGCGAATGAGCGAGGGTCGGACAGCGCGATTGGCCGCTCAATCGCGCAGCTAAAACGTTCCCGCATCCGCGCGGAACTCGTCTCCGTATTGGGAGAACTCGAAGCGAGCAAACTCCAGGCGCAGAGTGATCTCGAAGATTTAAACGCGATTTGGAGTAACGACCGTGTCGCGGCCGTGGGAAAAGCCGTCCAGTTGCAACAACGGTTCACGGTCCTGCAGCGCTGGATGAAGACGCTCCGCGAGCTGCAATTCCAATTGGAAAACTGATACTGTTCATTTGAACTTGCACGCGCCGGTAAGTCCAGGCAGTATTACTTCGTATGCTGACCGATCGGCAGAAAAGCGTACTCGATTTCATTCAGGCCGAGCAGCGCGAGAAAGGAATCACGCCGAGCACGCGCGAAATTCAAAACCACTTCGGTTTCGCCAGCCAGACGTCAGTCATGCAGTACATCACAACTTTGGAACGCAAAGGATTTCTCAATCGCCACGCTCGCAAAGCCCGCTCACTCATCACTCCAGTACAAAAAGTCCGAATCGCCGACGTTCCCATTTATGGCCAAATCCCGGCTGGAATGGCGACACTGACCGAGCAGACCGTTCTTGGTCATGTCTCACTCGATGCCAAGTCGGCCAACGCATCAAAAAACCGGCGCATGTTCGCCTTACAAGTGCGCGGCGATTCCATGATTGGAGGGCACATTTTGGACGGCGATATCGTGATTTTAGAGGACCGGAAAGAGGTGCGGAATGGCGATATCGTGGCGGCGTTGATCGACGGGGAAACGACCCTAAAGCGTTATATCGTGGAACGCGGGCGACCGTATTTGAAATCGGAAAACCCGGAATATCCGAATCTTCATCCCGCTCACGAATTAGAAGTGCAGGGAGTAATGGTTTCGCTGGTTCGGCGTCAGAACAATCAATTAGCTCGGCGGGGTTAATGTTCATTTGAACATGTCATACCTTTGTGCCATGGTCGGTCATGGCAGCGAACCGGAAGATTCTCGATCTCCGTAATCTGCTGGCGGAGCGCTTTGTTCAACCACCGACTCTGCCAGCCAATCAAATCGTTACTGGAATTCCGGTACTTGATCAGGCAACTGGTGGCGGATTAGGCAAAGGGAGCATCACCGAAATTATCAGCGCGCAACCCAGTGCCGGTTCCGCGTTCCTCATTCACAATTTACTGCGAATCGCACAACGGCAGCGCTTTTTCATGGCCTTGGTGGACGGTCGCGATTCATTTGATGTGCAAACAGCTACCCCAGCTGCGCTCCCTTATCTCTTCTGGGTGCGATGCGAAAGAGCGACTGAAGCCACCAAAGCGGCCGATTTTCTATTGCGCGACGGAAATTTCCCCCTCGTCCTTCTCGATTTAATTTTAAATTCGCCGGACGAATTGCGCCACATTCGGCCGACGACTTGGTATCGGTTGCAACGCTTGGTCGAGTCGGCGCCGACTGCATTTCTGGTAATGAGCCGGCACAATATGGTCGCGAGCGCCCGGACCAAAATCGTGCTGGAGAATCACTGGACGCTTTCCGATTTATCCCGGGAGGAAATGATTTCACAACTACGGCTCCGCCTGGAGCGTAGGCAATCAAACCTGTCCGCTCTTGGCTAATGTTTGCGACCATTCTGTTACCGAATTTTTATTTGCAAGCAATCGCGCGCCATCAGCCAGCGTTGCGAGAAAAACCGCTTGCTCTACTCGACGATACGGCAACGAAAGCGGTCATTTTGCAATTAAATGACGCCGCCGAAAATGAAAGCATCTGTACCGGAATGACGCCGAGCCAGGCACTGGCGCGCTGCCTTCATCTCGTCATTAAAGCGCGGGCGCGCGACCGCGAGCAACAACTCTCCGCGATCTTGTTACATCACGCTTTTCTTCTCTCCCCCTTCGTCGAAGCAACCGCACCTGGAGTATGCACCGTGGAATTCAAACATTCGCGGCTGCTCTCAGAAAAACTGCGGCAGGTGATCGATCTCCTGGCCCGTTGTGACGTGATCGCGCGGGGCGGCATTGCGCAAAATCCAGATGCCAGTTTACTCGCGGCCCATTTGGCAGAGCCGATCTTGGAGCTAAGCGAAGCGAAAACATTTCTGGCGCCGCTTCCAATCGAAGTTCTGGCGACGGAAATGATCAGCTAATCGGGTTTCTAACCTCAACCGCCCGCGTAATTCGGATACCGGTCGCGCAGCTCTTTGGCGACGCGATCCGCTTCTTCCGTCTTGCCTGCGCGACGATAGGCATTGGACGCCTTAAGGAGCGCCCGCGGCGTGATCGCCGCGTCATCATAGAGCAACGCAACCCCGGCATAAGCCTTGCCCGCATCCTCGAAACGTTGCCGTTCAAATTGAACATCGCCGCCGAGCAAGCGGGCTTCGGCATTTACCCTCCCCTCGAGCTGCAGCGACATGATTTCGGCCGCGATCTTCTCCGCGTCGTCTGGTTTATGGGCCGCAATTTTGGTGGCGCCGAGGGCCAACAAAACTTTCGCCTTACCTGCTGCATCGGTCGAGGTCTGAAGATACCGGGCATACGCGTTCTCCGCTTCGTCGAAATTCTTCAACTTGCTTGCAACGTCCCCAAGATAGAACCAGAAATCAGGTTTGATGCCGGTCAGATTTCCGACGTGTGAGAGAGCGCCCAGATATTTCTCGGCCAGCGAATAATTCTTCTCGTTGTAATATTCGATTCCGAGCCATTCCAATACTTCCGCGGGCACCCCACTGCCTGCGTTTGCGGCCAGGAAGCCGTCCACCTCCGCGCTGGCCGCTTTTCGGTCGCGCAAGTAGTAATCCGCCAGAATAATTCGCAAACTGGCGAGATTGTAGTATTGGGCGCGATTCAGCCGGCGGGCCGTATCGAGCGACGGCATGGCGCGTTTGTAATCCTTCGCGTCAAAGGCTGCTTTTCCGATGTAGTAGTGCGCCTGCGCGGCGACTGAGCTCTTGGGAAATTCCTTGAGCAGTTGTTGGAACGTCTGTGCCATTTCTGGCTCACGATTTTGTTCGCCGAGCAGCAAGGCCTTTTGTTGGAGGGCCGCTTCGCGCTCCTTGGCCGCTGGATAATTGTTAATAAGGAAATTCAAATCGGCGACGGCGGCGTCAAGATTGCTGCTTTGTTGGTAAGCGAGCGCGCGTTGGATCAGCGCAATCGGCGCCTGCGGGCTTTCCGGGAAGGTTTTAATGAAATAGCCAAACGTGTCGATGACACGCGCCGGATCTTTCAATTGGATGTAAGACCAACCAAGCTTGTAGGCTGCTTCCGCGCGTAGCTTCGGGTTCAACTGTGAGCTACGCAGCTCTTCATAAACCGGCGCGGCCTCAGTGAATTTCTGCTGCTTGTAAAGCGCTTCCGCCTTCAGCAACTTCGCCTGATCGGCGCGTTCCGCCGTTGGGTTGGTTTTCAGAAACTCGTCGACTTCGACAATAACCGCGTTCGGATCCGAATTATAGACGTTGATCAGCCGCTGATAGCGCGCGTCTTTGGCTTCTTCACGATTCGGGAACTTCTCAATGATCTGCCGGTAAATATCTTCAGCCTCCTGGGAGTGGCCGAGCTGACGCTGGGCGTTTCCAACCAGGAGCAACGCTTCAGGTTTGGCGTCGTCCGGCAATTCGCCTGCCGCCTTTTTGTAGTCCGTGATGAGCTGCGCAAATTGACCGGTCTGGTACTCGAGTCGCAATAAGCCTGCCTGCGCGATTCCGCGCCAGCGGCCACCTTCGGGCGAGGCACGCCCTTTTTGCAAGAGTGTCCGCGCTTTGTCGGTCATTGCTTTATCGGCCTTGCCACGATCCGCGACCGCGAGATCAATGGCGATTAAGCCGGCACGCACCGCTGCCTCCGCTTTCGTCGCCGGTTTCTCCGCTTCGTTTGAAAGCGCTTCGTACTGCTTCAGCGCCTCCGGCCGTTTGCCGCGGGCAAGAAACATCGCACCTGCGGTCGCGCGGGCGTCGTCGCGGTATTGGCTCTTGGCTTCTGCGACTTGCAGGTACAACCCAAGGGCGTCGTCTGTTCGCTTCGTGCTTTCGAGGCAGCGCGCCTCAAAATATTTCGCAGAGAGTGCAACTGAACCGTCTTTCGATTTCGCCGCCGCTCGATGAAAAAGCGGCTGCGCGGCGTTGTAGTCTTTTTGCGAAAATGCCAGCACCCCGAGGGCATAAGCGGCCGGACCGGCAAATTCACTATCGCCGTAGTCGTCGATGACCTTCTGGAAATTTATGTGCGCGGACCCGCCCTTACCCAGCAAACGGTAGCTTTCGCCCAGACCAAAATAAGCGTTCGCCCGTCCGGCGCCACCCGGATAGTCACTGAGATATTTCTGATATTCCGGAATAGCCAGGTCGTACATCTTGCGCGAGAAAAGGGCGTTGGCGTACTCGAGTTGGCGTTTATCCGATGGTTGCTCCGGAGTTGATGGTCTTTCTTCCACTGTCCCGTCGGAATCGCCCGCATTTGTATCCGGAGGGGGCGGGCGCCGCAAAACGGGAGGAGAGGTGTTGTCCGCAGGCAACGCCCGAGGGACGGGTGGCTCCGCTATCGGTTGAGCGCGCCGAACTTCCTGGGCATTGGAACCCACGCTCGAGCAAAAAATTGCCGCCAACAAAATGCCGGCGCTTCGCCGGAAGAAAATCATTTTGCGGTTGCGAACGCGACGTTCGTCACTCCGGCTTCGCTGCAAATATTGAGGACATTCACCACATTTTTATAAGCACCCCCTTCGTCACCACGAATCACGACCGCCTGGTCCGGATAAAGTTTCACGAGACTTTGGAGAAGGTCGGTTAGCTCCCGCGCCGTCATGCTCCGACGATTGACCACCACGGTGCCATCCGTTTTAACGTTCACAACCACGTCTCCCGGCGGCGCCGCTTTTTCTTTGGCGGCGGTTGCTTTCGGCACCTTCACATCCAGTTCGTTTTCGTTGCGCGCCGCGTTCCAGGTCAGGAGAAAGAAAATCAGCAAGAGCATCAGCACGTCCACCAGGGGTGCAAGCTGAATGCCGGGATGCTGCAAAGGCGCACGGCTACGCAGATTCATCCAAACCGGGGTTAGAATTCCTGTTCGAGGAGCGCCGGACTACGTTCGCTTCGCCTGCCGAATTGCAAGGAGAGCAGCGCCAAAACATGGGTCACGGCCGATTCCAATTCCGAGATTAGCCGCTGGGACCGCCCGCGGAAAAACGCGTAAAAAATCATCGCTGGAATACCGATGGCCAGGCCCGCCGCAGTATTGAAAAGTGCTTCGCTGATACCGTGCGACAGCTGGGTGTAACGCTGCGTCCCAATGTCCGCTCCGAGCGCCCCGAACGAACGAATGATGCCAATAACCGTCCCCAGCAATCCAATGAGCGGAGCAATCATGCCGATATCCGCTAGATAGGTCACGCGGTTGTTCAGGTTCGAAGCCACCCGCGTTCCTTCCGTTTCCGCGATTTCGCGAACTTGCTCGAAATCGGCGTTTGGATTCTTCGTCGTAAAATCGAGCACCTGCTGCACGACACGGGCGATTGCTTCACCATGACGGTTCGAAACGGCAAGCAATCCGAGGTAATCGCGTTTGCGCAGAAGGGCGTCCGCGGTCGCCATAAACCCCCGCGAGACGATCGCACCCCGCCGGATAGTCATAAAATAGACGATCACCAGCATGACCGAGATGACCGAGAGAAGAAACAACGGAATCATGATCGGTCCTGCCTTCAACATGGCGTCGAGGACAGTTTGAGCACGCGGTAGATCCGGCACCACCGGCGCGGGAGATTGCGCGAAAAGCAAGGTGGCGCTGGCCGGCACGAGAAGCAGCCAGAAAAGTTTTTTCATCCGAAGGCAGCCGCTACGATAATCAGCGAGCCGCGCGATGCAAGATGCGCATCACTCCAGGCGACGAACGCGAAAAATGTGCGCCGGTTTCGCGAGCGGATCGAGTTCGACATAATTCTGGCGGCCGCGCCAGACATATCGTTCTTCGTTTAAAAGATCATCAACCTCGTAGCGATCGCTCCCCATTTCGCCGAATTGGTCAAGCGGCACATCAATGAACGAATGTTGCCGGCGAAATGGATCGATATTCACGACCACGAGGATGATGTTATCGCGAGCTGGAGTCCATTTAGCGTAGAAAAGGATTGCGCCGTTATCAGCATGGTAGAACCGCAGGTTGTCGTAAAAATGCAGAGCGCGATTTTCCCGCCGGATTTTGTTTAGCCGGGTCAAAAAATCCTTGATGTTTCCAGGCGCGTCCCAATCGCGTTCTTTGAACTGGTACTTCTCTGAATCGAGGTACTCTTCACGACCTGGAATAGCGGCGTTCTCGCATAATTCGAAACCGGAATAGATGCCGTAGAGACTGGAAAGCGTCGCGGCAAGGACGGCCCGCATCTTGAAGGCAGGCCGTCCACCAACCTGGAGAATGGGCGGTAAAATGTCGGGCGTATTTGGCCAGAGATTTCCTCGAAAATATTCCCGCATCTCAGTCTGCGTCAGCTCGGTGAAATAATCGATCAGCTCCTGTTTGAAATTCCGCCAGGTAAAATAGGTGTAGCTTTGGGTGAAACCGGCCTTCGCCAGAACTTTCATCATTTTCGGTTTGGTAAAGGCCTCGGACAAAAAGATGGCATCGGGAAACTCAGTTCGCACTTCAGACAGTAAATATTCCCAAAAAGGGACCGGTTTGGTGTGGGGATTATCGACCCGAAAAATACGAACGCCCCGCTGCGCCCAAAACAGGACGATGCTTTTCATTTCCGCCCAGAGCTCCGGCCAGTTTTTGCAACGGAAGTTCAGCGGATAAATGTCTTCGTATTTCTTAGGCGGATTCTCCGCGTACTTAATCGTGCCGTCAGGCCGAGCGTAAAACCACTCTGGGTGCTCTACCACGTAGGGATGGTCGGGCGAGCAATTGATCGCAAAATCGAGTGCGATTTCCATTCCGCGCTGGCGCACCTGCTCTTCCAGCCAATCAAAATCTTCGAGTGTACCCAACGATGGATCGATGTCTTTGTGGCCGCCGCCGTTGGGTAAGTTGAGATAACGATTCCCGGTGGCATAAGGGACTCCCGGATCCTCCGGTTCGCATTCGATCGAGTTGTTGCGGCCTTTGCGGTTAGTTCTTCCGATCGGATGAATTGGCGGGAAATAGATCACGTTGAAACCCATCGCCTTGGCGGCATCGATGCGCGGCAGGCAATCCCGCAATTTGGAACCGCGATCTCCCCGGCCTTCGGCCGAGCGCGGGAAAAATTCGTACCAGGCAGCGGTGCCCGCCTCGGCGCGATCGACCAGCACGTGCGGAGGCGGAGCCCATTGGGTGGCGGCGGAGCGATCGGGATAGGTCGCCATCAGAACTTCCAGTTCACCGGTATGGGCAAGGGCGTCTACTTCGGCCGGCGCGCTGCTACGCACGGTCCGCGCTATCTCATTCAGCCGCTCTGCATCCTCCGAATCGCCGGCGCGCCGGGCTGCCTGCTCGATCAGCGCGGCGCCCTCAAGCGCTTCACTCCGGAGCGGAGTGACTCCGGCCTTGAATTTGGTGGAAAACTCATGCTGCCAGGCGCTGAACGTGTCGCTCCATGCTTCCACCGTGTATTCGTAAGTTGCATTTTCGTAGAAAGTGCAAACGCCGCGCCAGCGATCGTTATCGACAAACTTCATCGCTGTTTCGTGCCAACGCCCTTCACCGAGCGTTCGCCATTTCAAAACGGCGGCTACGACATCATGGCCGTCTTTAAAGATGTCCGCTTCAACAACGATATCTTCGCCGACAACGCGTTTAATCGGATAGCGCCCGCCGTCGATCAACGGCTGCAAGTTCTCAATGACTGCGGTCGGGAACGCCCGAAGCATGGGCGTTCAATCAAACCGGTTTCCGCGACTGCGAAAGGTCAAATCGCCCCGTCCTGGCGAGCGCCAGCTCAGAGCGAGAAATAAAACGCGCACTCATATAGGCCCGAGTTTCGCGTCTCTTCTCGGCGCACTTTCGTGCCGAGCAACTGCTCAAACATTTCCTGTTCGAGACGACCGATAATCGGATACTTGTCCAGCACGTTCATTAAGGGCGAATGGCATTCGATGATCTGCGGACCGCCCTCGTCCTCGGTGGTGAACTGCGACATGTAACTCTCGCTATCGCGAATTCTCGCCAGCGCTTTGGCGCGTTCCGCAACAGTTGCACCTTTCACCTTGTCTTTGAGACTGGCGCATTTCCTCTCGTACAAACTGTAGAGCAACTTCTCCGGCGCATTTGGGCCATAAATTTCCTGAATGGATTGCAGAAGGTCGATCGTAAAACGGTTGCTATCGGCCTGGAAAAGGTCATGTGCCCGGCGGGTTAAACGATAAACCATTTCCGGCCGTCCCATCCTTTGCGGTCGCCGCCAGGTGTCGAGATAGCCGTCTCGTTGGAGAGTGAGGCAGTGTTGCTTGATGCCCATGTAGCTCATCTTCATTTTTTCGACGAGTTGGTTAACGGACATGCCGCGGCTGCGTTTGAGTGAATTCAAAATTTCAAGCCGTTGAGTCCGGCCGATTTCTGCAAGCAAACGTTGATTCATGAGCGGGGCCTACTTATTACGCAGTTTAATGACGGGGAGCGAGGGCAAAAGCAAATCAAAATCGCAGAAAATCCTTCGCTAGCCCTTCATTATCCTCCTCAGGCAAGGCGATTTGTGCTCTCGGGGTCGAAAAAATGAGCCTTCGTCAGGTTTAACGCAAATTGTTGCCGGCGCCCGGCATCCCGATGATCCAAACTTTGCTGGCTGCGACAGACAATGGTATGCGCCCCCGTTTGTAAATACAGGTTCGTTTCCGCGCCCATCGGTTCAACAATATCAACAATTGCCGGAAAATTCGCCGCCTCGGTGAATCGGCAAATTTGGGCCAGCTCGATATCTTCCGGGCGAATGCCAAAGAGAACGGGGCGGTTGAGCAGGACTTGCGCGTCTGGGTGAAGGTGCGAGGAAAATTTTGCTTCGATGGTACCTCCGTCCGCCTCGCGAAAGGCCAGCGCGTCCCGCTCCAGCTTGAGTGTTCCGCGAATAATATTCATCGGCGGACTGCCGAGAAAGCCGGCTACGAAGAGATTAGCTGGTTCGCGGTAGAGTTTCAGCGGCGTATCATTCTGCTGCACCTTGCCGTGGTTCATCACGACGATGCGATCTCCCATGGTCATCGCTTCGACCTGATCATGGGTCACGTAAATCATCGTGGCTTGCAAACGTTGATGCAGCTTTGCGATTTCCGTGCGCATTTGCACACGCATCTTGGCGTCGAGATTCGACAGGGGTTCATCGAAAAGAAAAACTTTGGGCTGCCGCACGATGGCGCGCCCGACTGCCACCCTTTGCCGCTGTCCGCCAGAAAGCGCTTTCGGCTTCCGATCCAGTAGCTCTTCGATTCCGAGGACGTTCGCGGCATCCATGACCCGTTTCTTTATCTCTAACTTTGGATATCGGCGCAGTTTCAAACCAAAGGCGATGTTGTCGTAAGCAGTCATATGTGGATAGAGAGCGTAGTTTTGAAAAACCATGGCGATATCCCGGTCCTTCGGGGCCAGATCGTTGACACGGCGATCGCCGATGAAAATGTCGCCTCGCGAAATTTCTTCCAGGCCGGCGATCATACGCAATGTCGTCGACTTCCCGCACCCGGACGGTCCGACAAGCACCAGAAATTCTCGGTCGGCTACTTCGAGACTGACATCCTCGACTGCGGGAATATCCCGGCCTTTTTCCGAGGGATAATTTTTATAAACGTGACTGAGGGTGACATTGGCCATCGATGCGCTTGGACGGGCGAGAATTACCGGCGGCGAAGCAATCTGGTCAAATTTGCTCCGCGGCCGGGAACGGGAGCGAGACGACATTGACATTCATCTTTCGTCCATCGGCCGCGCCCACCAACTTTGTTCCCGGTTCATTAAATCCGCGCTTAATCAGGGCCAACGCAATCGGCGCCTTTAGGCGCTTGGAAAAGACCGCGCTTGTGATTTGACCGACGACCTTTCCGCCCGCGGCCAGGCTCATGCCAGAACTTAGTTCCTCTTTTTGCTCGGAGATGAGGCCGCAGAGCCGCTGCCGCGCCTGGCCGCTCATTTTCATGCGCGAAATCACTTCCTGGCCGATGTAACAGCCCTTCTCGTAGTCAATGGCACGCCGCTCAAGGTTTACTTCCGGCGGAATGATCTTCGATGTCAATTCTCGCCCCCACTGCGGAATTCCATTCTCCACCCGCAAAATTTTCCACTCGTCCAGGCCGATCGGTTCATAGACGGCCGCGAGCGCGCTTAGGAGTTTTTCTCTCTCTGTGGTTCTGAACCAAAAGTCCCATCCATCATTCGTTAGCCGGTGAGACTTTAACCCAAACTCTGCTCCGACCACTTCGGGCAAAGGTGCCGAAAGGAAATGAAAAAGAGCGAAATCATCAGTGACATCGTCAATCATGACATCGTCGGCAATCACATATCGCTCGAGACGGGCGGGAAGTTGCTCGCGCAACTCAGCATCGGCACTGATCCAAATCGCATCTGTGGTCGCAAACAGGAAAAGGTGGGCATCGAGCTGACCTTTGGCGTTGAGAACGCATGATTCCTGAGTCGATCTCGCATTCGCGTGCCGGACATCGTTAGTCGTTTGCCCGTTGAGAAATCGGACCCGATCTGCGCCAACAATCCGTAATTTTGTACTGGAGGAGAGATCGCAAAAACGCGTCGCCATTTTCGTTGCCGTTGGCAGCCTGCGGACGGTCAGTAATCCGTTGTCCGACGCAGCAAACGCCTAAAAAATCCGCGGGACTCCTCCGTCTCCCGCATTTCTGGTTCGGCGCCAGTCGGCACAGTCGCCTCTGCGGCAGGCTCCAAAGGAGCTTCAATGGAGTTCGGGACGTAATTGACAGGCTCGTCTGGAACGGCCTCCGCCTCGGGTTCAGAGGTTTGCGGCGCTTCTTCCATCGGCTCGGGCAACGTTTCCATCGAGTAAGTGGCTGAAATTTCGGCTAACTGCTGCTCCACAAATTCCGGTTCTTCATGAGGCACTACTTGCTCCGGTGGCGGAGTCGGTTGCGAAAATAAGTCCGGCTGGATGTCTGGAGCGCCCTTATTCTCGACGAAGGGCAAAAAGCGCCGCGCAATCGCGGAATAATCCTCGTCGCCGCGCCCTTGACGGGCCTCGTCGAGCAAACGATCGCGTGTCGCTCCCGCCACAGTGAGATCGAGATCAAATCCGCGTCCCAGCCGATTGGCGATCTGCATATCTTTGAGCATGTGCTTTACCGAAAAATGCGGCTCGAAATCGGCATTCATGATGCGTGGAATTTTTGCTTCGAGCGTGGCGGAGTAACTCGCGTTGTGCTTCAACGCCTCTGCAAATTTCTCCAGGTCGATACCCGAGTAATGGACCAGAGCCATTGCCTCGGCGGCGGCCTGGACACTCGCGGCCGTCACCATATTGGTCGCAACTTTGATGATACTCGCCTGGCCGATTTCACCGATATCAACGATCGCTGTGCTGCTGGCCTGCAAGAGGGGCCGTACTGCAGCAACCGCGCTTTCCTCACCAGCAACGTAATAAACGAGCTGCCCCTTTTCCGCCCCCAGTTTACTACCTGTGAAA
>QHNU01000241.1 GCA_003218525.1 Verrucomicrobiota bacterium | reverse complement strand
CCTGCACAGCGCTGGGATCGAAGCTGGCTACGGATTCTTCGCTCCGAATGTGCCCGCCAATTATAAACTGGTGTTCGAATTGCACTATCCTGATGGACACGCCGAGTACGAAATTCCCCGCGTGAGCAGCGCCGCCGCAGGCTTGCGCTTCGCCGGTTTGCTCGACCAACTGGCTGAGGTCAACTACGCGCCTTTGCGAGAGACGATGATGAAGATCATAGCCTACTCGGTCTGGCAGGAACATCCAGATGTCACCATGATACGGGCGTATTTCGGCATCGCGCGTCTACCCACGCCGGCTGAATTCGAGAAAGGAAACAAAGGTTCCTACGAACTTCTCTTTGCCTATGATTTTACCTTCCGCCAAACAGGCCCGAACCGGAGCGCTCCCTGATGCACAACTTAATGCGGCGGCTGGAAGGATTTTTATTTGCTCCTGATTCAGACACCTGGCTCAGTATCCTGCGCGTTGGCGTCGCGTTCCAGGTAATCATTTATTGTCTCTCTCTGCGGGCGGAGTGGATTGACTTGTTTTCACTCGACCGCGCCGGATTAATCAAACGAGACGTGGGTGAAGCCATTCTCTCTGCCAGTAGCCACTACATCCCGCGCATCGGATGGCTGGTGGATTTCGCTACCCACTTCGGCGCGACTGAACAGATCACCCTAACGATGGTGTGGTGGAGTTTGCTTGGCACCGCATTCCTGCTGCTCATCGGGTTATTTAGTCGAGAAGCGGCGATCGCCACTCTGTTTTTGCATTTGTGCGCGGTGAAAAGTACCAGCGGGTTGACTTACGGTGTCGATAATTTCATCAATATCGGGCTCTTTTACATCATGGTCGCGCCACTTCCGGACAGGTGGGCGGCGGATTACTGGCTCCGGGGCGCACCGCGAAAAAATGATCATTTGCAGGGTTTCCACCGGCGGATTCTGCAGCTACATCTTTGCCTGATCTATTTCTTCGGCGGCGTCACCAAATGCGCAGGTCCGGGATGGTGGGACGGCGCAAGCATCTGGCGCGCGTTAGTTCGGCCGCCGTTCAATTTGCTGCCGCCCGAGACGCTTATTGCATGGAAGAATTTGTTTCCTATCCTGAGTATTTCGGTGCTCCTCTTGGAGACTGGATATCCGCTCTTTATCTGGCTTCGGAAAACTCGAACGGTTTGGCTTGTGGCAGTAATAACGATGCATCTGGCGATCGGACTGGCGATGGGATTGTATGCTTTTGCGCTGGTCATGATTACCCTGAATTTCGCGGCCTTCGGGCCGGATTTTAGTTTCAGCCGGAAGCTGACGAATACTGCGCGGCAAATCGGTGCGCCGCCCGCCCCGGTTTGATTCGCGGCAGTCGGCGGGGCGCGCTCTGTTTGTGATCGACGCTAACGATTGAGTCTGAGATGCTTTTCACTTGCAATCACTGAGGGGCACCCATTCCTGTGGAGGTCAAAAGCGATACTGAGCTGGAGATTGCCCACGTCTTGTTCATCGACACGGTGGGTTACTCGAAACTATTGCTTACCGAACAGCGTCGCGTGCTCGAAACTCTCAACACGATCGTGCGCGGCACGCGCAATTTCAGGGTCGCGGAATCCGCGGGCAAGTTAGTGTGTCTGCCCACTGGTGACGGCATGGCTCTGGTTTTTGCCGATGATGCGGCCGCGCCCGTCCGATGCGCGATGGAAATCAGCCGTGCCGCACGTGAAAATCCTGGGTTGCCATTGCGCATGGGCATTCACAGTGGGCCAGTCAGTCGTGTGGTTGATGTGAACCAAAGGGTGAATATCGCGGGCGCAGGTATCAATACCGCGCAGCGGGTGATGGATTGTGCTGATGCTGGTCACATTCTGTTAACTAAACGGGCCGGCAACGACCTCGCTGAGTCGGGGCAGTGGGTGCCGTTCTTGCACGATCTTGGCGAGTGCGAGGTCAAACACGGTGTCACCCTCGGGCTGGTCAACTTTTTTGGTGACGACGTTGGAAATCCGGAGCTTCCCAGCCGGTTTAAGAAAGCAAGGGATGAGCAAGCGGCGCAAGTCGCGACGCGGCGCACGGTTCTGCGCCGGAGATTACTGCTCGGCGGAATTCTTTTGCTCGCCCTCATTGCGTTGAGCCTTGCGACGTACGTGACGTTTCAGCGAAAACACGCCGGAGGGTTCTCGGGAAAAAGCGCTGCCGCCGCCATTCCCGACAAAAGCATCGCCGTTCTGCCCTTTGCCAACCTCAGCGACGATAAACAAAACGCCTACCTCGCCGATGGCATCGTAGATGAGATTCTAACCGACTTAGCGAGGGTCGCAGATCTCAAGGTCATCAGCCGCACGTCGGTGATGCAATACTCGGCGGGAGGTCAGCTAAATTTGCACAATATCGCCGCCGAGCTGGGCGTCGCCCACATGCTGGTAGGTAGCGTTCAGCGATTCGGGCCCCAGCTCCGCGTCTCTGCGCAGCTGATCGACGCCGCGACCGGCGCGCAAATCTGGGCGCAGCGTTATGACCGCGGCCTGGCGGATATTTTCGCGGTCGAGAGCGAACTTGCCGAAGCGATCGTTGCCCAACTGCGTTCGAAACTTTCCCCGGAGGAAAAAGCGGCCATCGCTTACCAGCCAACGTCTGATTTGGCGGCGTTCGAGCTTTACACGCAGGCACGCGATCTTCTGGCCACATCGACTGTAACGCAAGGCGAGGAGAAGAGATTGCAGGCCGTGCACCTGCTCGAGCAAGCGACCGCGCGCGATCCCGCCTTCCTTCGTGCCTACTGCATTCTCGTTCGGGTGCACAGCGAGCTTTATCTTTTGGGAATGGACCATACGTCGGGACGCCTGCGAATGGCCGAAGCCGCCTTGCAGACGGCCATGCGTCTCCAGCCCGATGCCGGTGAAACACATCTCGCCTACGCCTTCCTTCTTTATTGTCAGCTCGATTACGATCGTGCTCGCCGGGAACTGACGTCGGCCCAACGCGCGCTTCCGAATGAGCCGCTCGTCTTCGAGCTCGCCGGCTACATGGATCGGCGCCAAGGTCGATGGCAGGACTCGGAGCGCAATCTGCGCCACGCTCTCGAGCTGGATCCGCGCAACTTTTATTTCCTGCAACAGATGCTTGAGAGTTATGAAGAAGAGCGGCGTTTCGATGAGATGCGCGTCATCATCGAACGCGCGTTGGCAGTGGCGCCGAACGACCCGGGCGCGCGCGCCAATGGCGCGTTCGTTGATTTGTTCGCCCGTGCGGATACCAAGCCGTTGCGCGCTATTTTGAGCGCAATGGTTCAGGAAGATTCGAAAATGACCCAGGCGTTCGCCGTCGAATTGATCAAGCTCGCCCTCTACGAGCGCGACTTTAGCGCGGCCGAGCGTGCGCTGGCTGGGATGGAAGAGACGGGCGGACTCGAGGCCGCATTCGCTTTTCCGCGAGCCTGGTATGCGGGTTTGATAGCGCTGGCGAAAGGTGACGCCGCAGGTGCCCAGACAGCGTTTGCCACCGCGCGTGCCGACGTCGCCAGGGTACTGGTCGGCCAATCCGAATTTCCGCAACCTCTTTCAATCCTGGCAATGATCGATGCTGCGCTCGGGAACAAAGAACAAGCCGTCGCCCAAGGTCGCCGAGCAAGCGAACTGCTTCCCGTCACTCAAGACGCGGTTACCGGTGCTCGCATCCTTGAGCATTTGGCGATCACGTATGCCTGGTGCGGTGACAAAGATCACGCGCTCGAAGCCTTATCGATCCTGAGCAGCTTTCCGAGCGACGTAAACTACGGCATGTTGCGACTCGATCCTATCTGGGATTCTCTTCGCGGCGATCCACGCTTCGAAAAAATCATGGCGTCTCTCGCACCGCACTAGCTACGCGGCGAGAAACGAAATCGCCTTCGAAGGCAACTATACTTTGGGCATACTTTGCGCGCGTGCTCAATCGGATTCATATCGAACAACTTGAGGCGCTGGCGTGTGTGTCGGCGTGCAAGAAGCCTAATTTATTTCAGCCGGCTCCGTATTCACACGGCGGTCACAATCGTCCGTCCAAAAGACGATCGACAAAATCCCGATCCGGGTTGGCTGATTTGCGATCAAAATAGTTCCCGCACTATCCGATCGCTTTGTGCTAGCAAAATTGAAGTAGCGTTTCGGCAGCAAAACGATGCGTGATGTTCGCTTGCGGGTCGGTTCATCCGGCGGCTCCGGCGCTGCATCGCGGTTTGGACTGACTAACAAGTTTGTACTTGTCAATAGCGATCTTCTCCATCAAACCGGCGAATATGAAAACGACCCCATCTGGAACATTAATAGTCGTCGCGCTAGTTGGACTGGCTTTCGCGACCGTCGTTACCTTGCGTGCGATAGCACAATCCCCTACATCCGCGACTGGCGGAGACGAGTTCATTCTGACGATAAAAACGCCACCCGACAAATACCATTCCCTAAAAAAGAACGATTGCGCTGGGGAAACGGCGTTTATCGTACTTTTGAACAATGGCCATTACCTCAAAAAAACCGAGAAATTGCATTTCAAATCCGGAATCGGTAAGCAAGAGGAGTGTGACCTGCCTGGTGTCTGCGCGCAGTGTACTGAACCCCCCTCTCCCGCTCAGCTGAACATCAAGACAGACAAGGTCACAGTCGCGAATGCGGCACAAAGGGTCGCTGATGGAGACCCTAACGTGACCATAAAAATTGCCTCCGCGAGCGTGGCTGATATAGAAGCCGTTCTGGCGCTTTTGCAGTAATAGAAATTTTCGCTGTTTGTCGAGCAGGCGAGCCGTGCGCCCAAAGCCACTTCTTTTGGCCTGCTTCCTTCTGCATTTCCTCATCATCGTTATCATTTCATGCCGTCAAACGCTTTGGTTGGTCGGGCATGGATTGACGATGCTGCCGCCGGCATTCAAGGACTATTCGGAAAGGGCTGAAACAGTCGTATCAGACGCTTTGGCGCAAAATCTTCCCCCATCTAGTCCGATACGCCGAGCGTTGCTGACGTATCTGCACATTGCTGGAATCGAGAGGCCTTATGGCTACTTCGCGCCCAATGTTCCGGTAAGTTACAAGCTGGTTTTCGAGCTGCATTACTCCGATGGACGGGTCGAGTACGAAGTCCCTGGCGGCAATACCGCTGCAGCCGATCTGCGACTGGCCGCGTTATTGGATGAGATTGGACGCACTCGTGTCGACGCCTTGCGCGAGTATCTGGTGAAGCTGCTGGCCCGCTCGACCTGGCGCGAACATCCCGATGTAGAAGCGATGCGCGCCATTTTGGGATCGCGCAATTTGCCGAGCATCGATGAATTCGAGCGGGGAACTCGTGAGTCGTACGAGTTTTTATATGCCTACGATTTCAGCCTCGAGAAGGAATCATCCCGTCTCGAAAGTCCCTAAAGCAATGGAGTCGTGCAAGGAAAGGCTGATCCGATTTCTATTTCCCGCTCAGTCTGGCAATTGGTTGACCATTTTAAGGATCGGTCTCGGTCTTCAGGTGCTGCTCTATGCTCTATCGCTAAAAAGGGATTGGATTTATCTTTTCGCAGGAACAGGGGAAGGGCTGAATGGCCGCGCATTGTCGGAAGGGCTTCTCTCCACCGAAAGTCCCGTCGTTCCCCGACTCGGTTGGTTGGTGACACTCGGATCCCACGTTGGTTTGAGTGAATGGACGGTTCTTTCCGTTACATGGTGGTTTTTACTTTGCGCCGCCTGTGGTCTCCTCGCCGGTTTTTTCTCCCGTAGTTCAGCGATCATAGCTTGGTTCCTTCACCTCTGTGCAGCCAAAAGCGGCGGCCTCGTCTCCTACGGGGTGGACAACTTCATGACGATCGGCCTTTTCTATTTGATGCTCTCTCCGTTGCCGGATCGGTACTCACTCGACCAAAAGTTACGCAAACTAAAAACGAAAGATCGGCAATTACTTGGTTTCTTTCGGCGAGTCTTACAAATCCATTTATGTCTAATCTATTTTTTTAGTGGTCTCACCAAATCTCTCGGCAGTGGATGGTGGGATGGTTTAAATATGTGGCGCGCTCTCGCCCGACCTCCGTTTAATGTGCTTGATCCAGCTTTTGTTATACGCTGGCATTATCTGCTTCCATTCATCGGCATTTCGATCTTTGCCATCGAGATCACCTATCCGGTATTCATTTGGCCAAGCCAAACACGGGGAATTTGGCTAGCTTTGATTGTCTCAATGCACCTCGCGATCGGTGCTTTTATGGGCATGTACCTCTTTGCGATGATCATGATCATTCTCAACCTCGCGGCGTTTGGAACTACACTTAATTGGCCCGTAAATCGCATCGGCATCCATCACAGCGTGTCGCCCAACGATAACTCGTCAAGTCATTCCATTTTGTCTCGACTCGGTGTAAATTGCTGATCAAAATCATATCCCGCTGAGGCGGGCTGTGTGCAAACCGAGGACACATCGGCTGGGGAAAGCGCCGATCTCCAGCTGGAGATCGCTCACGTGTTGCTGATCGATATCGTTGGCTATTCGAAGCTGCTGGTCAACGAACAGATCCAATGCATGCAGCAGCTCAGTCGAATCGTTCGTAGCACCGGTTGCTTCCGTAAAGCTGAAAACGAGGGGAAGCTGATTCGTTTACCTACTGGAGATGGTATGGCGCTTCTGTTTTTCCAAAGCCCGGAGGAGCCGGCCCGATGCGCCCTCGAAATAAGTGACACGCTACGGAACCATCCAGAGATCTCCGTTCGGATGGGAGTTCACAGTGGCCCAGTCAACCGAGTCACCGACGTGAACGACAAAACGAACTTTGCAGGATCGGGAATAAATGTCGCGCAACGAGTGCTGGATTGCGGCGACGCCGGGCACATTCTGCTTTCAAAACATGTTGCCGACGACCTGTCGCAATACAGCCACTGGCAACCTTACTTAAACGATCTTGGTGAGTGTGAAGTAAAGCATGGATTGCGACTCCACATAGTAAATCTCTGTAAGGACGGCGTCGGGAACCGTCAAGTCCCTGAAAAATTAAAGCCCCGAGGAAGATGGAAGCGAGCGCGCGGCAGAGTAGTCCGACCAATTGGCGCGCCCCGTTGGCCGAAATCCATGCTATTAGTCGCCGTGCTCGTTTCCGCAGTCGCCCTGGCTGTCAGTTTCTCGACCTTTTTTCATCGAGCGCCGACGAGCGCACGAAACTTTTCCCAGAATGCTGTTCCTGTTCCCGAGAAGGGTATCGCGGTGATGCCCTTCGAGAATTTGAGTGACGATAAGCAGAACGCGTACTTTGCTGATGGTGTCCAAGATGAGATTCTTACCAACCTTGCTCGGGTTGCCGATCTCAAAGTCATCAGCCGCACATCGACAATGCAGTACAAAGCCAGCGCCCAGCGAAACTTGCGTGACATCGCCAAGAAGCTCGGCGTGTCACACGTGGTGGAGGGCAGCGTCCAGCGGTCAGGCGGACGCGTCCGCGTAAACGCCCAGTTAATCGATGCCAAATCAGATATGCAACTTTGGGGACAATCTTACGATCGGGAAATCGCTGATGTATTCGCAATCGAGAACGTTAGCCGAACAGATCGTATCTCAACTTAAATCCAAACTCTCGCCTCAGGAGAAAGCGGCCATCGAGCAAAAACCAACGGCTGATCTTGCTGCTCACGATCTGTATATACGGGCCAAAATACTCATCGAGACTGCTGTTTTTAGTACACCTTTACAGGAGAGCCTGTTCGAGGCCGTTCGCCTGCTAAATCAAGCGATCGAACGCGATCCCGCGTTTGCGCTTGCCTATTACCAACTTGCCTACGCTCAAGATGTGATCTACTTCACGGGTGCCGATCACACTCCTGCACGATTGGCGATGGCCGATGCGGCAATCCAATCGCTCTCTCGTCTGCGCCCAGATTCAGGCGAAGCGCATCTCGCCCTCGCCAAGCATTTGTACTGGGGTTATCTCGATTACGACCGCGCCAGGCAGGAACTTAACCTGGCAAAAGAGAGTTTGCCTAACGAACCGCTGCGATTTCGAATACTCGGCTATATCGATCGGCGGCAAGGCCGGTGGGTTGAATCGACTAAAAATCTCGAGCGTGCTGCCGAGTTCGACCTGTTCTCGAACAACTCGGTAATAACTATCTGTGTCTGCGCCATTATGCCGATGCCGAGCGCGTTCTGGACCACGCGCTCGCGCTTGCTCCCAAAGACTCAGCGATGCGAGCGTTTCGTGCGGCGATCGAGCTTCGCTGGCATGCTGATCCGCACCCGTTGATCTCCACGATTCGGGCGATCATTGCTGAAGATTCGCGCGAAGCCGAGAACATAGCCCAACTTTGGCTTGAGGTATCTCTTTGTCAGCGCGATTTCGATGATGCGGGACGCGCCCTGGCTGCGCTGCCGATCGCTGGATGTCACGATGACACGGTTCCGTTTCCGCGGGCCTGGTGCGAAGGCGTAGTTGCTCAGCTGCGGGGCGATACAGAGGCGGCGCGCGCTGCCTTTACCAGCGCGCGAACCGAAGCGGCCAAACTAGTCG
>QHNU01000214.1 GCA_003218525.1 Verrucomicrobiota bacterium | reverse complement strand
GAAATCCGTATTGGAACCACATTCCACGACCGCATCGTCGCACTACTAAATGATGACGATACCGAAGTCGGCCGCGTCCATCTTGGTGTTGTTCACGTTTTCAAGCTGGCCCAAGCGAAGGTAGACAAACGCGAAGCAATGATCACTAATCTCGAATTTCTTACTCAGGACGAGCTTCTCAGCCGTCGCGATTCCCTCGAAACATGGTCGCAGTTATGCGTCGAAGAGCTGAAGCGATTATTAGTATAAGCTTCGCGATCGCGCTAATACTTAACGCTCGATGCTGGAAAAAATCATTCGGGATTTCGTGATGATCTGGACGACGGTGGACCCGATTAGTACGCTGGCCGTTTTTGCGGGTCTGACTGCCTCATTGAGCACCGCGGAACGCCGTGGTGTTGCTCGGCGAGGCATATTTTACGCTGCCATCATTCTGGTCGTCGCTGTGGTCCTAGGACAAATCATTCTCGATGCCATGGGAATTCGTCTTCTCTCTCTCTCAAAGTCGCAGGTGGCATCATCCTTTTCCTTTTTGGCCTCCAAATGCTTTTTGGATCGGTCAGCCTCGGACCCGGTTCGCACGAGAAAGGTCGCGATCTCGCTGTTTTTCCTCTGGCTGTTCCCACGATTGCTGGTCCCGGGGCGATCATGGCGGTAATTTTGCTCACCGATAACGATGTCTATTCCGTTCCGGAACAGATCCAGACCGCTGTCGTACTGCTGGTTGTCCTCGGGCTCACTTACGTGCTCCTCCTCGTATCGGATGCGATTTTGCGCGCAATCGGACGACAAGGGGCAGCGATTCTGGTCCGGGTGATGGGAATACTCCTGGCCGCGCTCTCGGTCGAGCTCGTACTGAGCGCGCTAGGCATTGGCCCTTGGGCTACCCCTAAACACTAGTTGAATGCGGTTTGGGGCACAGCGACCCCGAAAGCATTCGCCTGGTGACATTGTAGCCGACTCGCTCTGTCGAGGCGGTTTCATATTGGAAAGCCGATCAGTTTTTGGCCAATCCTTGAATCCGTTTCTGGAATATCTCTCTTTCTCGCGAATTCATGATAACACAGTAAAAATCATGCCTAACTCACAGTTATAAGCCTATTAGCTAGCTTGTTCGCGCGATGCAAGGTAGGGCGATTGACCCATCCCCGACGCCTTCACGCTGTGGCATACGTTTCTTCCAATTACAGGCACCGGGCGGTTCGGGTGAACCGCCCCTACCACGCGCGCCAAGCTCTTGGATAAAATGGCAAGCCAGAACTGATAAGGCTGTCAGTGATATTCTCCCCGCTCGGATCCAGTCATCACCACTGGCGTCGCAGCGGATGAGCTTCGGTATTAAATACTACTTTGTCGAAATCCAAAGTTTTTGGCGAAGCAAAGAGCAGGTAAAAGTACTTGAAGGTTTCGGCTAAGACGAAGCTTTCCATTTCGTCCTTCTTCTGCTTGGTCGTGACGTCGGCAAGGGCCGCGTAACCTGTGTCGGCGCGGCAGTAGCGAACAAAGTTATTGAACAGAATTTCGCCCATTTTTCTATACTCTGGATCGCGTGTGTAGTGGTAGAGGTAATACGTAGATTCTACGATCTCAGGGCGGAGATGATAGCTGCCGGCGAGCACACGCATTGTCTTATAATCGAGAAGTTCCGGTTCGATCCCGTGCAGGTTCCACATTTTAAATGAAGAGACTTGCAGCCGGCGTGCTCGACTAAGATCGCCAGATAGCGCAAGCAAGGCGGGCAAAAATGCGTCAAGCGCGCCATAAGTTGTTTCGGTTCGTTTGCCCGTTTGCATATCTGCATGCCCGTACCACAATTCACCTTGAAGATCATCTGCC
>QHNU01000295.1 GCA_003218525.1 Verrucomicrobiota bacterium | reverse complement strand
TGGTGTTCGATTCCAGCGGCAACTTGTTTGCCGATGATGGATTCTCGATCAAGAAACTTCCTTTGACCGGCGGAGTAACTATCTTCGCTCCAAATCTGAAGTCGAAAGGCCTGGCCTTCGACGCCGCCGGAAACCTCTTCGCTTCAGTCGCGGAAACCAACGCTCCGATCGTGAAATTCGCGCCCGATGGTACTCACACCGTTTTCGTGAACGGTTTGAATCACGCCGAAGGTCTTGCTTTCGATCAGTTAGGCAATCTTTACGTGGGCTATCCCGACCTACACGCAGTGCTGAAATTTGCGCCCGAGGGAACAAGGACAACGTTCGCTTCGGGAATACTTCACGCCCGATCCCTCGCCTTCGACCCCAGCGGAAATCTCTTTGTTGCCGACGTCGATGCCAATATCGTTTATGCAATAAGCCCGTCTGGCGTCCGGTTCACGTTCGCCTTCGGTTTTGGCGATCTGCACGGTCTGACGTTTAAAGGCGCTGATTTATTCGTCACCGACGGCGAATTCATCATAAGGTTTCCGAGCGGTAACTCTACCGACCTCACACCTGTCGGCCAAATCCCGGGAGGCGCCGGGCAACTTGCGATCGACCCACCCGCAATCTCGAACATTTCCACGCGCGCCCAGGTTGGCACCGGCACCGGCGTGTTGATCGCCGGCTTCATCTTGTCCGGAACAGAACAAAAGACGGTGCTGATCCGGGCACTCGGCCCATCTCTCACCCCATTTGGGGTTAGTGCGGCGCTGACCGATCCCACGCTCGAGCTCCATAACGGTGCAGGGGATTTGATCGCGAGCAATGACGACTGGCAGACAGCTGCTAATTCGTCGCAAATACCCAGTGGGCTTCGACCAGGTTCCACGGCAGAGTCGGCCATTCTCACCACATTGCAGCCTGGTTCTTACACGGCGATTGAAGCAGGCAAGAATAGCTCAACCGGTCTTGGGTTAATTGAAGTCTATGATCTTGCGCCCGACGCCGATTCGCGCATCGAAAATATTTCCACGCGGGGGCCGGTCCAGACCGGCGACGGTGTCATGATTGGTGGCTTCGTCCTAACCCCCGGCGATGGACCCAGGGAGGTCCTGATTCGTGCGCTAGGTCCGTCCCTCGCACAATCCGGGATTCCCAATGCGCTGCCCGATCCAACGCTCACGCTACACGACGCAAACGGCGTTGTCATCACGTCCAATGACAACTGGAAATCCTCGCAACAAACTGCCATTGCCACGACCGGCCTCGCTCCGACAAACGACTTGGAATCGGCGATTCTGACTACGCTTCCAGCGGGCACTTACACCGCGATCTTATCAGGGAAAAATGGCGCGACCGGAGTCGGGATAGTCGAGATCTTTGCTACACATTAGTTGAGGCTGACTAGGGTCATTCGGCTGGGGCGCCTGGGAGGGGTGGCCGGGTCAAACGTCACCCGGTAGGATCCTCGCGCGATTACTCCGCCGCTCCATTCGGAGGCGATTGCTCGGACCGCTCTCCCGTCGAGTTTGCCTACTTGGTCGATTCGGAGCTACATGGGCCATGCTGCGGCACAATGGACGGTTTTCTCAAAAACCGACTCGCCCAGCTCAGCGCGCCGACGCAACCAGAACCGCTTAGTGTGCTTGCGCTATTCGTTTACTATTTCAATCTGTTTATCAATCACCTGCCCGATGAATCGATCAATCGCTATATACCACTGGAACAGAGGTATTTTGAGGATCCGGCGTCTGTATCTCGCACGCGCCAGGTTATTCGGTTACCTCTTCGAGCTGTTGGCCGAGCACATCCACGTTTCCCGCGTTAAGGTCGCGACCTAGCGCAATGTGGAGCCAGTAGCGTTTCTCGCCTTCAACGATAAAGTTGCTCGCCGTGAGACGGAGTCCCAGGTGCATATCGCCCGGTCTGCGCGATCACATCGATCATCAGGTTCCAAGTCCGCGTTTGCGTCACCTCGCAAAGAGCACGTGCGATCGCCTCTGGTACCTTTTCCGTTTCTTCTCCCGCGGCGAAGCCGGAAGTGGAGATTGCACTCGCCCCGGCGGCGGTAAGCCGGCCTATATCAGCTCTAGTCAAGGCCGGCTGCGCGCTTGTTGTATTCACGATGAGTTGCGCCGCAGGCGCGGCTTCAGGCGGCGAAACGATAGGATACGGAGTGGGAGTAGGGACAACGTCTATGTCCTTCTTCAGTGCACTTTGCAAAATCGCAGCCATGACTGGGACATTCTTCGTGTTGAGATTGACGATTCCGACTCGCGGATAGTCGTGATCAACCGGGTTGTATGTAAAAAAGTCCAAAAGATTAGCATTGGCGTTCGCTGTGTGGAAATCCAGACGCTGAAAACGGTTCGATGCGTATTCTGGCCTAAGACCGTAGCCAAAGTCGCCGACCGTCGAAAAAGCGTGATTGAGTACGATCGGTGTGAAACTTGGCCGCGGCTTGGTCGTGTGCGTGATTGGGTCAGTTATCCAGTTGTATGGGTTATGGGGGGTAGCGGGGTTAGTGTCGGCAGCCGCGGCAGCCTCACCGTTTTCCCAGCCAAGCACGAATTGCCCGCTACTATCACTACTAGTTTCGATGATGGTAATGTGCGTGCCAGTTGGATGCGTGGGACCTACGTCTGCATCATCCGCGGGAGCGTCATTTTGATCGATCAATGAAGCGCCGAGGCTCATGATGTCCGCAACGTTTGGCGGATTCGTATCTTCAACGTTAGCGTTCGCCTGCGTCATGGCGTAATCGAGGATCTGAAAGAAGTCGTTCCTGCCTCCTCTCAACTTAGGGACATGAGGG
>QHNU01000240.1:7503-7985 GCA_003218525.1 Verrucomicrobiota bacterium | reverse complement strand
GTTGAAAAGAAAAAGCTCATCGATCGGATGCAACCTGGCACCCGAACCCGCAGCCAAACTTTCTACCAGCTCGACTTGGTAACGCCAGGAATGAGTCCGCTGGACGCCAATTCGCGGAAGGTGAGGCGAGAAATCTTGAACCGGCGGATAAAGGCACGGCGGCGACCGGACACCTGGCAGCGGTTAACAACTCGTGTTGGGCTCGCATCTCGAGGCAGTTGTGAAAGGCCGGCGTAATCCTTCTTTGCCTTTAGCTCGGCCCGCACGGTGGCATACTTCTTGACCGTATCGCGTTTGCGCTGGTTGCGGTTGATCCAGGAGGTTTTCGCCATAAGGAACGCCGAAGGTAGCGGAAAAGCCTTGGTACGCAACTCGTTTCTGCACACGCGGTCCGTCACCATGGCACGCGAATCCGAAGCGAGTTATGTTCATTTTGTCTCGTAACGAGCTACCGAAGACTCCGGCGGCGCTGGCCGTGGCAC
>QHNU01000240.1:0-7407 GCA_003218525.1 Verrucomicrobiota bacterium | reverse complement strand
TGATTGATCCGCAGCACCGACCGGTGATGTCCAAATTATCCAGGACCGAACCGGCTATTTCGGTGCGTAAACTCTCTGTTTCGGCTGCGCCCGTCAAAGTTCTCGGCAGTGAACTTGCCTTTGGTTTTGCCGGATCGAACGTTCAACTCAACCAAGCGACAGCCCCTGACGGCAAAATGCTGCTCACTTTTCATCAGGCTGACTCGGGTGAAGTGCGGGTGGCGATCGCGCGGAAAGAGCTCGAACGATTAATCGCAAAAATCGCGACGAGCGCAGCTGCTAGGCAAGGTGTCACTATCGACAACGTCCAGGTCGATCTCACATCACGCGCCCCACGGACATTGGAGGCAAAGGTGACCGTGAGCGTGCGCAAACTTTTCTTCCGGACCAAACTGCGCCTCTCCGGCACGGTTGCCGTAACTGACGACTTAAACGCGACCGTCTCCGGTTTACGCTGCGAGGGAGATGGCACTCTTGCCGCGCTCGTGTGCGCAGCAATCACACCTCACTTTTCGCGCTTGGAAGAACGCGCTTTTCCGCTCTCTGCTTTGCCCATAGGCGAAATACGCGTGAACGAAATCGCGATCGCGGTCGATGATAAACAAATCGTTGTCGAGGCGCGATTTGGTTCTCAATCGGCGATGCCGAGCTGAAGACGGACCGCTAAACAAAACGAACCGTTGCAATTTGAGATCAAGCGATTGCCCCACCGTGAGCGGAGGCGATTTGCTCAAGAACAGTGCGCAGCTCAGCAAAATCCACCGGCTTAGTAAGATGATAATCGAAGCCAGCCGCGCGACCGCGCGCGACATCGTCTTCTTCACCTCGAGCCGTAAGCGCTACTCCGGTTAAACCTTGTCGACGCTTCGCCTCGCGAATCACTTCACAACCGCTACCATCCGGCAGGCCAAGATCACTCACGATGGCATCGAAACGCTTTGCTTTAAGGAAGGCCAGCGCGCTCTGGACGGTGTCGGCCGCGGATATGGTGTGACCGAAATGCCCAAGTAACCCTGTCAATACTCGACGTGTATCCCCGTGATCTTCGACGACCAATATTTGCAAGGTCATACTCGCGGGAAAACACGCTTAGTGTTAAAAACCCGTCGCTGAAAAATCGGAACGGGAAATGCCCGCGGTTGCCTCTGCTGCGTAAAAAGTTTTAACCGATCCGAACCGCTGCTCGAGAGTTAGCGTTTACTTAAACGAAAGAAAAGTGCTGCTCCCAGCGCGATGAAAAGGACATTTGGAAACCAAACAAGCATTTCGGGATGAACTTTTGGATTGTTTCGAAGCGTGTCGGCGATGATTACAAAAAGAAAATATGAGACCGCGATGATCAAGCTCAGGAGAAAACCAACCGTGGTCTCCCGTCGATGCGCGGTCACGCCGAGTGGCACACCTACCAAGGCAAAGGCGATGCAGGAAAATGGAAAAGAGAAACGTTTGTTCAACTCCGTTCGACTGGCGCTGCGCTCTCGTTTGTCGCCGCTTTGCAATTGATCGACCAATTGCGTGATCGACAAGGCCGAGCGACTTGGTCTTTTTTTCTGCTTCTCGTAGAGCTCATCAAGGCTGATCGGCAGCGTTCCTTCCGCCATGTTGATGCCGTCATGAATTTTGCGGAGGTCGTATGGACTCTTCTCGTCCCGTTGCTGGTAACGTGCCTCATACAGGTGCATGAGGATTCGCTTATTTGCCAAATCGGCTTCGAGCATTCCGGTACGGGCGAAGGTCACCCGAATGGGCAAGGCCGCCTCATTCATCTCAAAGACGGTAATGTTCTCGAGTTGGTTTCCTTCCTTCTTGCCGACGTAGATTTTCCGGCCCGGAAATTCATCGATAATTTGATCGCTACCGAAAAGCGCCATTGGATTCCGGGTTGCCAGGTCGAATAAACTTGAGCGCAATTTTTCCTGGGCCGCCGGCGCCACCTCCACGTTTAGCCATAGGCTGATGGCCGTGCAGACGAGCGCGATCAAACCGAGAGTGATGCAAACGCGCGGCACACTCACGCCGTTGGAGCGAAGCGCAATTAATTCATTATCAGCTGAGAGCCGGCCGAAGACGAGCAGGATCGCCGTGAGCAGGCCCCATGGAATCGTGAAAATGAGTGAAAACGGCAACACATAAGCGATGAAACTGACAAGGTACTCGACCGGCACGTCGTGGTTCACGAGCAGCGGCAACAGTTTGCGAAAAATATTGCCGACCACAAGGACCAGGCTGAGAACAAAAATCGCGAACAACAAGTTCACGACTAATTCCCGGCTGACGAAGCGATCGATCAACTTCACGTCGCCGTCTGTTAATGCGAAACCCGCTCTCTGACAAGGGAAGCGGTTTTGCTTGGCCGCGAACTTGGCTACTATGTCGGCGGTGGAAGAGTACGATGTCGCGATCATTGGAGGCGGACCAGCCGGAAGCACGGCTGCAACCTTGCTGGCGAAAGCGGGACGCCGCGTGATTGTATTCGAGCGCGAGAAATTCCCCCGCTTTCATATTGGCGAATCACTCTTGCCCTTTAGCATGGCGACTTTTACCAGGCTGGGCGTTCACGACAAATTGCTGGCCGCGGGTTTCATCGAGAAATTTGGCGGCGAAATGGCAGATGCTGGGGGTGAGAAGGCGGTTAAATTTTATTTTTGTGACGGGTTCCAAGCCCGAACCGATCGTTCCTACCAAGTTACGCGCTCGGAATTCGACAAGCTGCTATTGGATCACTCGCGCGAACAGGGAGTTGATGTCTGTGAGGAAACGAGCGTCGAGACGGTGGAATTCGACGACGAGAGTGTGCAGCTTCGTGTGAGCGGGCGCGACTGCGAGGGGCGTTTCTTGCGCGCAAAATACCTGATCGATTCGAGCGGTCGCAATTCTTTCCTCGGCAACAAATTCAATCTGAAAAAAAATTACACGCACTTGAAGAAAATCTCGCTCTTTGCGCACTACGAAGGTGTGCGATGGGAGCCCGGGCGAGACGGTACTCTCACCCGCATGGTGCGCGTGATTGATAGCTGGTGGTGGATCATTCCGCTCAATAATAATCGCACGAGCGTCGGCATCGTCTTGGATGCGGCAAAATTCAAGAGCTCGAAATTATCGCCGGAAGAATTTTTCGAACGCGCGGTCGCCGAGCAAACAGTCGTCGCCGATCGCATCGGCAGTGGCCGGCGCGTTTCAGAAGTGTATGTGGCGGCGGATTTTTCTTATCGAATGAGCAGTTTGGCCGGCGGCCGTTGGCTGTTGGCCGGAGATGCAGCTGGATTTATCGATCCGGTTTTCAGCAGCGGTGTTTTCCTGGCGGTTTTCGCTGGCGAAAGAGCGGCCGATGTTTTGGACGAAGTAATCGATCGTCCGAAACGGCGCCGCCGATTATTTGCCCGCTATGAACGAATGGTGAATCGCGCAATGGACGTCTATTTGCGCTTCGTCGATGCCTGGTACACGAAAGAGTTTATTGAGGTTTTCTTGAATCCGCAGGAGTTGCTCCAAATTCCACCGGCCGTAAACGCTGTCCTTGGCGGCAATATTGGAAACCGCTTCGCCATCAAATGGCGCATGGAAGTTTTTTATCTCCTGGTCCGGCTGCAAAAACGGTGGCCGCTGTGTCCGCGGCTATCACTTATCCCCAAAAAAAAGGCGGAGCCGACGGCGACTTCGTCCGTCGAAGCGGCCTCTGTCTAAATGCGCAGAGTCGCGATTGTTGTCCTCGCGCTCGCCCTCGGATGCAGTGGCTGCGCCATTCATCAATTCGCTGTACCGACTCGGCAATGGACCACTCGTAGCGGTCAACTTTCCTACCACGGACCAAAACGGGCTTTTATTGGTGAAGTCCTGGTTCGTTTTTCAACCCGCGGCGATTTCGAGCTAACCTTTACCAAAGGTCCGGGCGTCACCTTACTTTTGGTCCGGACCGATCCAGAGTTTGCCCGAGTTCAAGGTCCACTCGTGGGACTGCCCTGGTCTGGTCGCATCGCGTCGCCGCCGCCAGCCCGGGCGCAGGGCTGGCTGGCTTTGCGTCGGGAAATTTTGCGCAATTCGCAAAAACCCACAGTGCGTGTGAGTGAGAGCGGCGAAACGTTCGTGCTTCGGTTCTGATCGGACCGAACACGGTTGTGACGATGCGATTCAGCAAAACAGTTGCGCGGTTAGTTACGGAACGGCGTGGGATGATGTGGGCGATTGTGATCGCGATTGCCGCGGCATGTTTCGCAATCCTGGTCACACGTTTGCGGCTCGATACCGAAATCCTCAACCTTTTGCCGCGGGGTTTCCCTTCAGTTGAAGGTCTCAAAGTTTACAACAACGAGTTTGAGCAAACCCGCGAACTAACATTCGCGCTTCTTTGCCAGCCCGAAGACATCGACAAGCTCGAGGAGTTCGCACCGAGATTCGTTGAACGACTTCATAGCCAACCATGGTGCGTTCGCGTCCTGGCAGGTTCGCCGCTGGAAACCCCGCAAGGCATAGCGGACCTCCAACACATCGCACTGCCACTCCTGCTCAACTTGGATCCAGATGAATTTGATCGCGCTATTTCACTGCTTCAGCCGCAAAGGATCCGGGAGCGCCTCGAGCAATTACGGCATGCCATCGAAAGCGGTTCGCCCCGTCCTGAAATCGAGCTCACGCTGGATCCCCTCGGATTAATCATGCCTGCCCTCAAACCATTTGCCGGAAATGCTGCCCTTGAATCTGATCAGCCGCTGACGTCGCCAGATGGCACCATGCGACTGTTTCCGGTCGTGACTAATCAGCCGAGTATCGGTGCGTTCGAATGTCAACGCTTAATGAAACAAGTGAATGCATTTCGCGCGTCTGCTTTGCAGGATTGGGATGGGGGCAAACTCGAGGTCCTTGTCACCGGGCGGTCCGCGTACGTTTCTGAAGTGTCGTTGAGCATGCGCCACGATATCTACGTGACGCTAATCGGTTCGGTGGCATTGGTAGGAGCTGTTTTCTTCATTGGGTTTCGTCGCTGGTTGCCATTGTTCGCAATGGGTTTCTCCCTCCTGCTTTGCTGCTTAATCGCCCTTGCCGTCGGTCTGCTCATTTTCCATCAGCTCAACATGGTCACGGTCGGCTTTTGCGCCATCCTTGTTGGCTTGGGCGTTGATTTCGCCATTCTAATCTACGGCCGGTATCAGCAAGCGCGGAACGAAGGCGCAACTCATCCCGCCGCCATCGCCGATTCCGTTCATCACCTCGGGCGCGCTGTATTTTTTGGCGCGTTGACGACCGCGGTCGGTTTTCTGGCCCTCGTTTTGAGCAATTCGTCCGGATTTATTCAGCTCGGCGTTCTGATCGCCATCGGTATCTCCGCCGCCGGCATCCTGATGACGACCATCTTTTTCCTTTTCCTTCCGACCCGCACTAAGCCGCGGCCAAGCGATTGGATTTTTTCGGCCGTAAAAAGCTATGTCGCGCGCATATTGCATCGGCCGCGCTCAATCCTCGCCGTCAGCGCGCCGATTTTAATCGTCTTAGTCACGATCGCCGTCCTGCCTCAAATCCCACTCACGTTTGTGGCAAACGCGCGTTCGATGGAACCGAAGAACAGCCGCGCGGGGAGGGCATTGAGTTTGATCATGGAAAAAATGCCGGTGCGCTGGGAACCGGTTCTTGGCATCGTGCGCGCCAGCAATGAGCAGCAGTTGCACGATTACTGGAAAGCGATCGCGGAGCATTGGGGTCAACTGCAAAAGCGCGGCGCGATCAAAAGTTTTTCTACGCCCTATGCCCTTGCCCTTTCCCCACAAAACATCGAGCGAAATCGCCGTCGGCTGACCTCGGTTGATTTTAACGCTTCGCGAACGGCGCTTCAAAATGCGCTTACGCAGAATCGGTTCAGCACAGCGGCCTTTGTCTCCGCCTTTCAGTTCCTCGACCAATTGCATGTCGCGGCCGCGCGAGATTACCAAATTAAACCGTGGCGCAGCGAGCTTCCGGAAAGCTCGGCCTGGTGGTTCCTGATCGATCGTTATTTCGGACACGATCCCCTGCTAACGACTGGCTTTGTTACGACGAACCAGCCCGTTTCCACCCAGCAACAAAAGACCGCTCTTGCTCACGATCTGCCGGTAGCGGGGATTCCAATAACCCTTTCAGGTTGGAGTTATACTTTAACCGATCTCGTTCCCTGGTCGCATCGACAGTTGCTTTTTATCAGCGCGCTGATGGCAATTTTCGATGCCTCACTTCTCGCGCTCCTCTATCGCGATCTGCGCTTGTGGTTGGTGCAGGTTGTTACCCTCGCGCTCGCTATCGCAGCAATGATCGCGTCGATGAAGTTGCTGCAGGTGCCATTGAATCTGCTGAACGTGCTCGCCTTCCGTCTTGTTCTGGCGATCGGTGTCGATTACGGCATTTACGTCTTGCTGGTCTGGCAACGCAGCACCGATATTGCGCGCGATCTGGCGGGCGTGATCAAACCGGTCGTGCTTGCGGGATTGACCGCCATCGCCGGATTCGGCTCGCTTGGTTGGGCCCACAATCCCACGCTCAGTGGGCTCGGCATTGCCTGCGCCATCGGTCTGTTCTGGAGTTTGGGTGCGACCATCTTTTTCACTTTGCCGGCCGCGGTGGCGGCTGAACCGAAGCTCTCCGACGAAAGTTTAGGCAAACCAGAACTTCAACACGAACATGCCTAAAGTTTTTGTCTGCACATTTTTGATCGCATTAGCGGTCATGGGCGTGCGGGCGGACCCGTTATCACCAACAGACGTTAAGAACTTGCTCGGCCGGATCCGGGATCGAAGGGTGACGACGCCGAATCTGCAGGCCGATTTCCAGGAAGAACGAAAAGTTCATTTGCTGGACGAGCCGATTGCGAGCAGCGGCAAGGTTTGGTTCCAGGCGCCAAATAAATTTCGCCGTGAAATCAAAGGGAACGCTCCCAGCATCACGGTGAGTGATGGGCAGCAGCTGTGGATTTATTATTCGAAGTTCAAATCGGCCGAGCATTATTCTCTGGCGAAACGCTCCCCATTGGACGCTGGCATTACCGCTTTAACTGCCGGCCTGAGTTTGCAGAATCTAGAGGCGAACTATCGCGTTACAGGAACGAAAGAGGGCGACCGCATTGTGCTCGAGCTCCAGCCGCGTTTACCTTCGCTTCGGCGCTTGCTTCAACGTCTCGAAATTACGCTGGATCCGAATCTACACGTAATTCGCACCAACATGCTTCAGCCTAATGGCGATCAAATCGTGACAACTTACACCAATCACGATCACGCTCCGCTTGCCGCGAGCGTTTTCGAATTCAATCCACCTCCCGGTACCGAGATCACTACGCCACTGGGGAAATAGCCGGCGCGATTATGTATAGGTAGTGACGCTCAGCAAACCGAGCATCACCAATAGACTACTACTTGCACAAAAGGCCGCACTTAAGCAGAGGCCCGCAAC
>QHNU01000239.1 GCA_003218525.1 Verrucomicrobiota bacterium | reverse complement strand
GACGGCAGACATGCGCAACATCTGTTGGACACTGCGCTCGTGTCGCGCATGATACCGCGCGCAAATGGAGACCAGCATCACGGAAATCATGGCACGCGAGATTCTGGATTCGCGTGGCAACCCGACCATTGAAGCCGAGGTCTATCTTGAGGGCGGCGCGCTAGGTCGCGCAGGGGTCCCCAGTGGCGCAAGCACCGGTGAGCACGAAGCGTGGGAATTGCGTGATGGCGACAAGACGCGGTACGGTGGCAAAGGCGTCTTGCGAGCTGTCGCCAACGTAAACGGCCCGATCGCATCGGCCTTGAAAGGCTGGGACGCCCGCGAACAGACGAAGATCGACGACAAACTGATCGCGCTTGATGGTTCGCGAAATAAAAGAAATCTGGGCGCTAACGCGCTTCTTGGCGTTTCACTCGCGACCGCACACGCAGCGGCGATGGCCGCCAAAATTCCGCTCTTTCGTTATTTGGGTGGTCCAAACGCGCGTGTTTTGCCCGTTCCGATGATGAACATTTTGAACGGCGGCGCGCATTCCGATGCGCCGATCGATTTCCAGGAGTTTATGATTATGCCAAAAGGCGCGCCGAATTTTCCGGAAGCTTTGCGCTACGGAGCCGAAGTTTTTCACGAGCTGAAGCGCGTTCTGCATGAGCGCGGACTTTCGACTGCGGTCGGTGACGAAGGCGGTTTCGCTCCGGCGCTTTCTTCAGCGGACGACGCGCTGGAGTCAATTGCATCGGCCGTTCAGCGGGCCGGCTACAAATTGGGCGAACAGATTTTCATCGCCCTCGATGCGGCCTCGTCTGAATTCTACGATGCCAGGGAAAAGCTTTACATTTTCAAAAAATCGGATCGCTCAAAACGTTCCGCTGAAGAATTGGTCGAATATTACGAAAAGCTTTGCGCGAAATTCCCGATCATCTCGATCGAGGACGGTTGTGCTGAGGATGATTGGGAGGGCTGGAAAATTCTAACCCGCCGGCTGGGCGACAGGATTCAGTTAGTAGGTGACGATCTCTTCGTCACCAATGTTGAGTTTTTGCGTAGGGGAATCGAACAACACGTGGCCAACTCTATTTTAATCAAGGTCAATCAAATTGGGACACTTACCGAGACGCTCGACGCGATTCACCTCGCACACGACCACAATTATACCACTGTCATTTCGCACCGCTCGGGCGAAACGGAAGACACCAGCATCGCTGACATCGCCGTTGCGACAAATGCAGGTCAGATCAAGACCGGTTCGCTCTCGCGCACTGATCGGGTGGCGAAATACAATCAACTGCTGCGGATCGCCGAGGAACTTGGTGACAACGCAGTTTACGGCGGTAAGATGCGCTAGTGGATCAGCCTGGTTACGCTGATTTCCGTGCCCGCCGTGAAGCTACTATCTGGCAGCGGCTTAATCGCGTTCTGCGCCTCCTGTTATTTATCGCTGGCTGGTTGATGGTGACCAGCCTTTTTGTTCCGCCTTATAAGCGAATGCAGGCCGCTCGAGCCGAAATCGATGCTCTCCAGGCGCAGGTGAACGAGCAAAAAACAATTCTTGGCCGGCAAACCCGCGAGGTAAACCTGCTGAAAACTGATCCGACTTATCTGGAGACGATCGCACGCGACCGGCTCGATCTCATGAAAGAAGGCGAAACCATCTTCCGTCTCGAGCCGGCGAAAGCGGTGCCGTCAAAACGTCCTTCCCATCCCTAGCGGGACTGGCTTGGCACAACGCACACTGCGATTATCTTGCGCTATGCCTGCCGAACTCGAGAAGATTAGCGCTGAAGATTTAAAGAAACGCGCCGACGAATTGCGGAGGTTTCTTTGACCTGGAGAAACTACAGGCGGAGTTAACCGCTCTTGAGCGGCGGATGAGCGCGACCGATTTTTGGAATAATCGCGAGCGCGCTCAAATCGATGTCGAAGAAGTCTCGCGCCTGAAGTCATTGATCAATCCTTTTATCGAACTGGAGCGCGAACTCGAGGATTTCGACGCGCTACGACAGTTAGCCGAAGAAGAAAGCGACTCCCACGGCCGCGCCGAAGCAGAACGGGAGGTGGCCAAGGAGCATGAGCGGCTTGCGCACAAACTCTCCGAGTTCGAACTGCGGCAATTTCTTTCCGGCGAAAACGATCGGGCGAACGCATTTCTCACGATCCATTCCGGCGCCGGTGGCACGGAATCGTGCGATTGGGCAGACATGTTGCTACGCATGTATCAGCGCTGGATTGAGCGCAGCGGTTTCAAGTCGCAAACGGTGGACATTCAAACTGGCGAGGAAGTTGGAATTAAATCGGCGACCTTGCTCGTGACTGGCGAGTATGCTTTTGGCTACCTTAACACCGAACGCGGGGTCCATCGGCTGGTGCGCATCTCGCCTTTCGACGCAAACAAGCGGCGGCACACCTCCTTTGCCAGCGTGGACGTTGTTCCGGAGATCGCGGAGAGCGCGCCGATCGAAATTAATCCCGCCGATATCGAGATGGATACCTACCGCAGCGGCGGCAAAGGTGGCCAGAACGTCAACAAAGTGGAAACGGCAGTGCGAATCGTCCACAAGCCGACCGGAATCGTCGTTGCCTGCCAGGCCGAGCGAAGCCAGGGGCGCAATCGCGAGCTCGCGATCAAGATGCTGAAAGCGAAACTATACGAACTCGAACAGGACAAAAAACGCGCCGAAATAGATCGGCAATACGGGGAAAAAGGTGATGTTGCGTGGGGCAGCCAGATTCGTTCATATATTTTTCAGCCATATCAATTAGTGAAGGATCATCGAACCGGGGCGGAGACCAGCAACGTCCAGGCTGTGATGGATGGCGACCTGGAGTTATTTATCCAGGCGAAGCTCCGTGGCCAAAAAGCCGGGGAAAACGCGGATCACCGCGACTAGACCCGCGAGCTACGGGGATTCATCGTAAATTTCAACTAGTGCTGTGCCGGTGGCGCCGCCAACGCCTTTGACGAGTGCAGTGTAGGTTCCCGGTACCAAGGTCGGAGCCATCGCCGATTCCTTCGGATTGGAGGGTGCCAGGTTGTCGGCAATGATTCTTGCCGCTTCTGGACTCTGCTGCCAATCGTCATTTGCCTCGACTAGATTCCCGTTGCGGTCCCGCAACTCGAGATAAGGATTGGCGAGAGGATTAGGCACATTGAACTGGCTTAAGGAGGGGCCGATCGCGCGAATGACGACCGGTTTTGCCGCGCTCCCACCAATGATAAAGCCCCCAATCAGAATGTTATCGCCGGCGCCGACCTGCCCTCGGGTAGAAACGTTGCTGGCTCGACTGCTCGATCTCCGCAAATCGTAGAGCTCGAAAAGAGCCACGCCGGTGGTGGCTGGTTGCGTGCTGCTCGAAAACGATTTCACGATTGCGGTGTAACTGCCGGGATTCAGGGTGACAATTAGCGCCGACTCGATGCTGTTCGGCGGATCGAGGTGATAGCTGGCGATCGTCGGCGCATCATTGCTGATAAACCAATCATCATTGGATGCGACGAGAGTATGGTTGACATCGTAGAGTTCGATAACTGAATCGCCAAGCGCATTGGCGATGCCAAAGGTCGAGAGCGAAAAAGCAATCGCCCGAATAATGAACTGCGCCGGCTGTGATCCTTCAATAACGAAGCCGCCGATAAGAACGTTGTCGCCTGTGTTCGTCACGCCGCGCGTGGAAAGATTCATCAAAACTGGACCATTCGGAACTGAATTATACGCGGGACCCGAGCCGTAGATCGCGGTCACACCATTGATGTCGTCCTGTGCGACCGTGTCGAGATCGCTCGCTTTCGAATTCATGATCGCCACCACGTTCTGCTTGGGTGTCGCTTCGTCCGGATGATCGAGCCCGAGGGTGTGGCCGAATTCATGGATCGCAACCCGGTGAAAGTCGAAGATAGGCGGAGTAAGCGGGCCGCGATAGGAATCCCAGCTGATGGCGTTGTTAAAAACGGTGTCGGTCTCTTCCATGTTTCCGTTGCGATAACTGAGCAACGTCACGGCGAGAGCGTTCGCCCCAAAATTCATCCCGAAAACTTTGCTGTTGAATTGGGCCGACATTTCATCGTCACCCTGTGCCGGAGTGACGGGCGAGTTTTTGATCCAAGAATAATGGAGGTGGGCAAGATACGGATTCCAGGTATTGAGCGCATCGGCAGCGGAATCGTTAAACGAAGTGAAGCCATCCCGTAGCATCACTGGACTGTTGCCGAGCGAGAGCTGTATCTGGACAGTGCGATCTTTCACCCACGCCAGCGGAATGGGCGCATTGGGGTTCGTAGTATCGAATTCCCGAACGTAACCGAATGAAGGGGAGACGGCAGCAACTAAGGCCGCCGTCAGAAGAAGGTGGCAGTATTTCAATGGGAGGATTTGCTGCAAAAGCGGGAAAATGTACGGTCGAAAGCGCGGTTGGCAAGGTGCAAACGAAACCGCTTGTCATACCTTCCACGTGTGAATCTTTGGCAGCAAACCAGGCAGGCCGTTGCCCGGCGAATGCGGCGAACCCGCGGAAACTCGCGATGGCAGTTGCGGCAACGATAAAGAAAACGACGTGCAGTGCTGCGCGCCGCCAGCGGCAATTTGTGACAGGCGCGCTCGCCTTGGATCTCAAGATCCCGGCAGGCGCGACGCCATTCCGCTCCGTGCGGTCGGATGCGGTGCCGACCAGCCCGGAATTGGGCCACTAGATGAGCGAGCTCGTGGCGCAAGGTTCGGTCAATTTCGGCTAGGCCGAAGTTTTGAAGCGCAGGATTGAGGGAAATGAGTGAGCGGGAGTAATCGGCTCGGCCTACCGTTGTACGCATCCGCGGGTTCCACTCCACCCGGATCCGCCTTGCTAGTTTGTCCAGTTTTAACTCCCGCAGCAGGTCGATGGCGCGATCGAGCAGTTCGCTTGCGGAAGGATCTGTTAACTGTGTCTGCGCCTCAAAGCAGAATTCGAGCTGCCTAAATAGCGACGTGTTCTGTCTGCGCGATATGCCTGGCATGCGTGCGCTGGATAATCTGCAAGATGATTCTAACCGCGACGTTAATCTCCTGCGCGCTAGTGAATTTGCCGAGAGAAAATCGGACAGCGGACTTCGCGAGCTTCAGTGGCAGTCCCATCGCCAGCAGCACGTGTGAGGCAACGACACTCCCGACCATGCAAGCTGAACCGCTTGAGGCGCAGATCCCTTCAAGATCCAAGGCCATGAGCATGGTTTCGGAATCCAGATCGGGAAAACTGACGTTCAAGGTATTGGCGAGGCGAGGCGCCGAATCGCCATTTGTAACGGCCGACGGTATCTGCCCCGAAATCTCATCCCCAAAACGATCCCGCAATTTCCGCTCCCGTTCCTGTTCGTCAGCACGATCCTGCTCGACGAATTCGGCGGCCGCAGCCATTCCGGCGATCGCCGCAACATTTTCCGTCCCCGGGCGGCGTTGATTCTCGTGTGCACCTCCAAAATGGATTGGATCGATTGGAATTCCACTCCGCAGAAACAAAAGGCCGGCTCCTTTTGGTCCGTAAAATTTATGAGCGGCGAAACTAGCAACATCAACCAGCGCTAAATCAGCCGGGATCTTCCCGAAAGATTGCACCATATCGCTGTGCAGGAGCGCGCCACGACGGCGGCAAATATCCGAGATTTGGGCTAGCGGCTGAATGATTCCGGTTTCGTTGTTAGCGTGCATGATCGAAACCAGTGCTGTGTCGTCGCGAATTGCCTCGGCCAGTACTTGCAGATCGATCAATCCACTGGGCAAAGTCTCGAGCCAAGTAACCTCAAAGCCCTCGCGTTTTTGGAGATGCTCAATCGTATTGAGAACGGCGTGATGCTCCGTTCGATACGAAATCACATGACGGCCACGCGTAGCTCGACTTCGGCTCAGTCCAAGGATTGCCAGATTATTCGCTTCTGTTCCGCCACTCGTAAAAATCAGTTCATGCGGCTTCGCGCCAAGCAGACGAGCCAGGCGATCGCGGCTGTCATCGATCACAGCGCGAGCGTTCCGTCCGGCCGCGTGAATGCTCGAAGGATTGCCGAAGTTCTCGCCGAGGAACGGCCGCATTGCGTCACCCGCTGCCTGGCAGAGTGGTGTCGTCGCGTTGTAATCGAGATAAATCATCCGTTAAAACGGCCGTTCGTCTGCCCGAGAACGCGTGGGCGTTTCTGCACAATCTGCAATTGTTTTTCCTCGTAGAACACAAGCGAATCCGCCGGCACGCTTTGGACCAGGAAACCGTTTCCGCCGATCGTGGTACGGGCTCCAATCACAGTTTCGCCGCCGAGCACGGTCGAATTGGGATAAATGGTAACATCATCTTGGACTGTCGGGTGACGCTTACCGCCTTTCTTGATTTTGCCACGCTCGTCCTTTTGAAAGCTGCGTGCGCCGAGAGTGACGCCATGGTACAACTTTACCCGGGCCCCAATTTCGCATGTTTCCCCAATGACCACGCCCGTCCCGTGATCGATAAAAAAATGGGATCCGATCTTCGCACCAGGATGAATGTCGATCCCGGTGCGGGAATGGGCCCATTCGGTCATGATTCGCGGGATGAGAGGCAGTTCTTTTAAGTAGAGTTCGTGCGCCATCCGCTGGATCGTGATTGCTTCAAGCGCGGGGTAGGCAAGAATGATCTCTTCGTAACTTTTTGCGGCCGGGTCTCCCTCATACGCCGCGTCGATGTCGGTCCAAAGCATTTTGCGCAAAGCAGGTAATTGAGAGAGAAAATTGGCCAGCAGTTCGTCGGCACGCTCTTCAACCGCATCATTTGGCGGAAATTTACCAAGGCTTTTGCAAATCTCCGGTTTGAGTCGGGCCTGCAAATTCTTCAAACGGCTGCGGGTGATTTGGGGCAAATCGCTGGAATCGACGAGTGCTTCCCCGCGGAAGCCAGGGAACATCACGCTCATCAACTCCTCACAGGCGGCGTCGATGGCGGAGCGGGATGGCAGCGTGGCGACGGCATCCAGGTAATTGATCCCTCCGTGTTCGGTGTAGGTCTGAAGCAGTCCTTCGGCGCCTTCGGGCAAGGTTGATTCCATCAGGCGAAATATGCCGCCTCGGGAGAGTGATGGAAAATGGAAAGTGTGATTGCAATGGGCAGCGGGTGACGAAAGAAGTGGCGATTTTATTCACCGAAATGCTAGATGCTGTGACACTTTCGCTTTGCCGAGAACACAGCCGCAGTCACCGACCGGCCCGAATAAGTAATAGGAGCGGCTCGCCAGTCTCAGCTTTGGCAGAGGTGTGGTGTGTTTGCTCGTATGGAAGGAACAGGAAGGGAAAACATGAAAAAAGTACTACTAAGCATTGCGTTGGCAGCAGCCGCTCCGTTTGCGTGGGCACAGGTCTCGGAGACGACGACTACGACCACGACGACGGAAGGCAATGGCACTATCACGGAGTTCACTCCAGGCAGCGCCATTGTTTTGAAGGAGTCGAGCGGTCCGCGCCGTTATCGATTCGGCAAGACGGTGACCTACGTAACGCGCAGCGGTAAAGTTCTCGATGAGGATACAGTGACAACTAAGATCAAAGTTGGCGTGCCTGTGCGTGTACATTACACCGGGACGGGCGACGACCTGATGGTTGACCGCGTGATCGTCGACGAGGACTAAGAATCAGCTAGCTAGTTAAAGAGATTACCCGCCTTTCGCTGCGTGCTTCGGCACGTCAATGCGGAAGGCGGGTTCTTTTTTGTGCCCGAGATTGGCGCTGGTGGCGCAATTTTCCGCAAGTTCGTTTCCGAGCCCGTCCGGGCCGATGTTGGAACAGGACGGGATTGACCCACGTCGACGGAAAAGCTGTCATCGGCCCATGTTGAAGCGCGTGCTCAAATTCCTCTTTGGAATTGTGTTGGCCGTCCTCATCGCCGGAGCGATTTTCCTAACGAATCTTATTTGGTTTCGGCCGTGGAACCTCGATCTCTTTTACGAGAAGGTTTTCGCCGAAGCTCTTTTCAAAGAGCCCGAGCTGCTCTCATCCCTTGGCCTGGTCGAGCAATTCGGCATCACGAGTCACAACGGAAAACTGAACGATGTCTCGCCCGCTCACCAAGAGGAAGTTGTCGCGAGTTTCAAGAAAGACCTTGCGCAGTTACATCAATATCCGCTCGAGAGGCAGACGCCGTCGCAGCGCCTTTCCACTCATGTTCTTGACTGGTTCCTCCAACGGCAGGCTGAAGGCGAAAAGTTCCAGTGGCACAATTATCCGGTAAACCAGCTTTTTGGCGTCCAGAACGAGTTTCCGTCGTTTATGGCGAACACCCACCGGCTTCTCGGGCGCAAGGATTGTGACTACTACTTGATGCGATTAAACGCCCTCCCAACGAAGTTCGATCAACTGCTGGAGAGTTTGACGGTACGGGAGGAAAAGCAAATCCTGCCGCCCCGTTTCGTCGTTGAAAAAGTGCTCAAGGAAATGAGCGATTTCGTTGCGCAACCTGCGGCTGCGAACATCCTCGCCAAATCGTTTAAGGAACGGGCCGCAAAAATCAAAGAATTGAATGACGAACAACGCGCGGATTACCAGATGCACGTGGAAACGGCGGTGAACGATCGGGTTTATCCAGCTTATCGAAAATTGATCGCTTACTTTCAGACGCTCCTTCCAAAGACGACGACAGATGACGGTGTTTGGAAGCTGCCGGACGGAGGCGCGTTCTATGCCTATACGCTGCGCGAAAACACGACAACCACATTGAAACCCGATGAGGTTCATGAACTGGGATTGCAGGAAGTCGCGCGCATCGAGAACGAAATGCGCGCACTTCTAGATGCGAACGGATTCGCCGGCAGATCGATTGGTGAATCACTGGTCGCGCTTGGGAAAGATCCACGCTTCTTGTATCCGAACAACGACAAAGGGCGGGCAGAGGCGATGGCCGACTACACGCGTTTGATTACGCAAGCCACCGAACGCTCCAAGCAGTTATTCCTTCGCGTCCCAAATGCGAAATGCGAGGTGCGTCGCGTGCCTGAGTTTAAGGAAGCAACCGCGCCCGGGGCATATTACAACCCAGGGGCCCAAGATGGGTCTCGACCCGGTGTCTTCTTCGCCAATTTGCGCGATATGGATGAAGTTCCTAAATGGAGCATGCCCACGCTTGCCTATCATGAAGCGGTGCCTGGGCATCATTGGCAAATTTCCACTGCCCAGGAACTGAAGGGTCTTCCGCAATTTCGCAAGGTTATCCCCTTCACCGCCTACGCAGAGGGATGGGCTCTTTATTGTGAATGGCTCGCCAAACAAGTCGGGTGGTATGAGGGCGATCCATTTGGCGATCTGGGACGTTTACGGGATGAATTGTTTCGAGGAGTCCGGCTGGTTGTCGATACCGGTATCCACGCCAAGCGGTGGACGCGTGAGCAGGCAATTGCCTACATGCTCGAGAAAACGGGAATGGGGGAAAAGGATGTGACCGCCGAAATCGAACGTTACATCGTTAACCCCGGTCAAGCCTGTGCCTATAAAATCGGGATGCTAAAGATTCAAGAACTCCGGAAACGCGCCCAAGAACAACTGGGAGACAAGTTCGATCAACGGGAGTTCCACGACACATTGCTCAAGAACGGTGCCCTTCCACTCGAAATTCTCGAAGAACAGGTTGACGCTTATATCAAAGCAAAACGAGGGTAGCGTTCGCGCCTCGTTTTGGCTGTTAACCCCAGGTCTGTACCAGCAACCAGACTAAGCCGGAAAGAACGCCGGCGAACGTGGCCAGTACCAGTGCCGCCCGCCTGGTTTGCCGCCTTTTGAATTCAGGCACGGGGATATCGTCGTGGATATGCGTGGCCTCATAGAGCATGAAAAGGACGAAGGCCACGACAAAGCCGACAACGGCCCATTTTAGGCAGCCGACGATGGTATCGAGCATGGCGATGATAGTGTAACCGTAGCTTTGACCAACTCAACGGGCGGTCGGTTTCAATTTTGTGGCTTAGCGACCGGGCGCTCCATTTCCCGCGAAATGGTGGAGAGAACCTCATTAAATGAATACCACCTGTGAGAAACAGGACCCGGATTTGATCAAAGGCGTAGTGGCCGGTATCGCAGGCGGGCTGCTTGCCTCGTTCTTAATGGAGCAATTCCAGGCGCTATGGAGTGGAATAGCGGCGCAGATTACAAATAAAGCCAATAAAACGTCAAGCGCGGGAGAAGAGCCAGCGACAGTAAAAGCAGTGAATGCGATTTCAGTGCGGACATTGGGACGGCCTCTATCTAAAGCAAGTTAGCCCATAGCAGCTGAAGCGGTGCATTATGCAGTCGGCGCGGCGTCGGGCGGGATCTATGGCGGACTCGCCGAGATGATCCCAACGCTCGAGGTGGGCGAGGGACTCGGTTTCGGGGCAGGCCTCTGGCTCATTGCCGACGAAGTAACGGGCGTTGAAACTGTCCAAACCGCCGACGGCGTTTCCTATCTCGACGCATGTTTACGCGCTCGCGTCCCACCTCATCTATGGGTGGGTGACGGAGCAGGTGCGGCGCGCGGTTCGCCGAGCACTCTAGTTAGCGGAGCTTGCGTGGAATAATTCTGCCTGATAGGAACGGCGCCATGCAATGCACCCGCTTTTCAACAACGATGCCGCGCATCTTTCCATCGCTGCTGGCATTCGCGTTTCTGACTTATTTGGCAATTAATCACCGGTTGCATGGTCAGACGGCCGCCGCCGAGCATATCGTTGTGACCGCGGAAGAAGCAGGCAGCGCTTATGGCGCTCCGCCATCGTTTTCCCGCAGCCGTTTCTCGCCGACGACGAATGCTTACGTGCTGCCGCCGTGGGCCATTTACACCAGCGTGATCTATCAGGGAGACGCGCTGCGCTTCAACCGGCCAGACCATCAGTTTACACAGGAAGTCGAGCTTGGCTTACCTTACCGGTTTGGCGTTGCGATTGAAAACACGGTCGAAGCATTTCGTGGCACCACCCAAGAGCGTACCTTCAGCATCGAAGCGCGCTATGCCTTCGCTGATTGGAATAAAATCCCCCTGAATCCAACGATTTTTGCTGAATGGAAATTTGGCATTGGGCACATCCTTCACGATGAAGGCCCGCCTGAGCCGATGCCCAAAGGAGACGCCGAGGAGTTCTTGCATGAACGAAATCCCTTGCCCGATGCCTATGAAGTCAGACTGCTTCTCGCGGAAGATTTTTTCGAGAAAGTGGAATGGGCTTTCAATGCCTTCTTCGAACAGGAGGTCGGTGGTGATCGCGGACGCGAATACGGTTTCTCACAAAGCGCGCTAACTCCGCTTCTCTCGAACGAGCGATTAAAGGCGGGCGTTGAAATGCAACTTACGGCTTTTACCGACAAGGGAATTCGAGGCGATCCCTCTTATCGGTTCATTCTTGGCCCCACCATCGCCTGGAAACCGACCAGCAACACGCGATTCGACGTCTCACCGTTGTTCGGTGTCACGGCCGATGCGCCTAGGGTGTCGGTCTTCGCGGTGTTCTCGATGCTCTTTGGCGGCGCCGGCGAGACCGAGGCCGAGGCACCGGCTTCGACACGCAACCGTTAAATTCGTGCTCTGATTGGCGCAGCTGGGGGCAGACGCTGCGGCAATCTGCTTGCAACAATGGCCCGACCGGCCAAACATTTGCCCTATGAATAATCAAGCCGATGGATACGCCCACCCGGAGGCGCTGGTGGAGACAAAGTGGCTGGCGGAACACTTAAAGGATCCAGACATCCGCATCATCGAGTCGAACGAGGACATTTTGCTCTACGACACAGGACACATCCCGGGAGCGGTCCACATCGATTGGCGGGCGGACCTTCAGGATCCCGTCATTCGTGATTACATCACGCCCCCGAAATTCGCCGAAGTATGTAGTCGCAATGGGATCACGCCGGAAATGACCTGCATATTCTATGGCGACAAATCCAATTGGTGGGCCTGTTATGCTCTTTGGGCTTTCCGCCTGTTCGGACATAAGAATGTAAAGGTTCTTAACGGGGGCCGCGACAAGTGGAAGGCGGAGGGGCGGGAGATGACCCGCGAAGTGCCGAAGTACCAGCGGTCCAATTACCCGGTGCCGAAACAACGATACGATTCTGAGATCCGCGCCTTCGCTGAACATGCTTTGGCACAGAGCAAGGCTGCCAAGCCATTGATCGACGTCCGGTCCCCCGGCGAGTACAAAGGGGAGATCACCCATATGCCGGAGTATCCTCAGGAAGGTGTCCTCCGAGGTGGTCACATTCCCGGCGCCAAAAGCGTACCGTGGAAAACGGCCGTGAACGATGATGGCACGTTCAAGCCGGCGGCTGAGCTAAAGAAGATCTACATGGAAGGCTGCGGCGTAAATCCAAAGGCGGATAGCATCGTCTATTGCCGTATCGGCGAACGTTCGAGCCACACCTGGTTCGTGCTGACCTATTTGCTCGGGCTCAACAACGTCAGGAATTATGATGGTTCTTGGACAGAATGGGGAAACCGCGTCGGCGTTCCGATCGAAAAAGGTGTGTAATAATTAAGTGTGACGCGCTGGGGCGACTTGGCCGGCTCGGTCATCGAACTTCGATTTCGATCGGCAGACAGTGGTTGATCATGTAAGTGCCGAGATTGGCATCACGGTGGTCGGGCTGGGTGTGGCCGGAAGAGTCGGTGGCGCGGGCCATTAAGGTGTATCGGCCGGGCGCATTAGGTGTTCTCCAATCGAATTCCCAAAGTCGCCAAACATCCGTGCCGGAATCGCCAATTAATTTGGCCTCGTTCCAGCGCGCGCCACCATTAGTTGTGACCTCCACTTTTGCAATTTCACCTCCGCTGGTCCAGGCCGCCCCGCGAATCGGATAATTATCGTTAGACGCAACAACTTCGTTGATCCCAGGCCGTGCGATCTCCGCTTTCACTTGTGTCCGCGATAGGGGGACAAGCTCCGGTGCCAATAGGCGTAGTCGACAGTCTGATAATAGCCTTGAAACAGGTCCTCCGTGACGATGATCCGTCGAAGCCATTTGACCGAGGCCATGCCGTACCACCCCGGTACGACGGCACGCAGCGGAAATCCGTGCGATGCCGGCAAGGGGTCCCCATTCATTTCGTCAGCCAGAATGACGTCGTCCATCGCCTTGTTTATCGGCAGGCTCCGAGCGAAATGGACTTTACCAGTAGGACGTGGTGGTTCGGCGATAGCACCATTGTCGGCGCCTTCTAAAACTACTTCGCGCGCGCCCGACCTGACACCGGCCTGCCGAAGGATGTCAGCGAGAAAGACGCCAGTCCATTCCGCATTACCAACGGCGCCAAGCTCCCATTGAACTCCCTTCGCTTTGGGTGTCAGAAAGACCCGGCTATTGCCCGCGCATTCAATTGTCGCGGTCAGATTCCGTTTCTGGAATTGCTGCAACTCGTCGAAGGTGAATTCCATCGGACGTTCGATCGCGCCTTCGATTCTTAGTTTCCACCGGCGAATATCGATTTGCGGAATTGGAAAATGACACCGGACATAAAACCGTTCGTTTGGTGTAGTGAAACCGTCGAGCGTCCCAAACGGCATCTCGAGATTAAGCGGATCTTTTTCGCGAATGATCATCGCCTCGGCGGAATCAAGCAGCCGCTTTTTGGTCTTGATTGACGGGTAGCCCAGCTTCGCGCCAGGCGTGCCAACTTCCCGGAACGTTGTGTACTTCGGCAAATCCCGCCTGTTTCAAAATACTTGCCGCGATGCTCGCTCGATAGCCGCTGGCGCAGTAAAGGGCGGTTGGCTGCTTGGGATCCAATTCTTTGATGCGCTTGCTCAAGTCAGCCAGGAAAATGTGGCGCGCCCCAGGAACATGTCCTCCTTTCCATTCGCGGTTCGATCGAACATCGACGATCTGCAATCGTTCGCGTGCGTCCTTGAGTTCGAACACGCTCATCTGGTTAATCTGGGCAAAAGGGTGACCAGCGTTGTCCCAAGCTTTCATGCCGCCGACAAGATAGCCGGCGAATTTGGTGAAGCCGGTGCGGACGAACAGGCGCACGATTTCGTCGATGTCGTTGTCGTTTTCAAGGACCAAAAGGATGGAATCATCTGGATTGAGCAAAGATCCCGCCCAGATCGAGAGCATCGGGGTGCCACCAATATTAAGGGCGCCCGCGATGTGGGCGGCTCCGAAAGCGAGCATGCTACGAGTATCGACGAGAACGCCTGCTTTCTCGTCCATCGCTTTCTTAAACGCTTTTGGTGGAAGCCCCGGGACTCGCGGCAATCCGCCTAAAATCTCGGGCCCGTCGGCGTTCACCCTTTTCATGAGTGGGTAATATTTCGGAATCGGGGGCGCCGTGGAGAGGGCAAAGTTGGTAAATGCTTGCACATCAGCAAATTGTAGGAACGGATTGAAGGGCCGCTCATAACCAATGGTACTGCTGAGGCGGTCGCCGATTTCTGCACCGCAGGGTGATCCTGCTCCATGCGCCGGATAAATGATCACGCTGTCCGGCAAAGCGAGATAATCGCGCAATGTTTGAAATTGTTGCGCCGCCAGTTTGCCCGTTTCTTTTTCCCCGAGCAGATCAGGCCGGCCGGCCGAGTTAACAAACAGCGAATCGCCGGTCAACACTCCCCATGGCATGCTCGGGTGAGCGATTTCCGCCAATAAATAAGAGATGTGTTCGGGGGTGTGGCCGGGCGTATGGCGCGCGGCGATAAGAACCGAACCGAGATTGAATTGATCGCCAGTCTTCACCTTCTCATGCGCGAATCCGTACTTCGCACCACCCTCGTGACTGAGATAGATTTTGGCGGACTCAACCCGGCTGCACAGTTCCCGCGCGCCGCTGACCAGATCGGCATGAATGTGGGTCTCGAAAATGTGTGTGATCGCGACGTTCTTTGCGCGCGCTATCTCAACGTAGATCTCAATGTCCGCTCGCGGATCGAAGACTGCGGCGACACCTTCCTCATCATCTCCGATCAAATAAGAAAGCGCGGCCAGACCTTCCGTTTGAATGGTTTCAAAGACTAATGACATAACAAGCGTGATGTTTCCAGATGATGCGAACAACGTTCGCCGTTTAGTCAGCTACTCGTCAAGCCAATCGCGCGCGGTCTAAGGAAGCAAACGCGAACTTAAGTTACCGGGCTGCTGCGCCTCCGGGCAGCGAACTCAAAATGAACGGTAGATAAATTAATAATGGGAGGGGAACACCAATGGCTACACACACAACAACCGGAGCAGCGACATTGCTGACGGTTTCCGAGATCAAAGGATCAACTGTGCGAAATCGGCAAAGAGAGGAGATTGGCGATATCGATGAGTTGCTGATCGAGCCCGACTCGGGTCGAGTGCGATTCGCAATTTTGAGCGTGGGCGGATTTCTTGGACTCGGAAGCACAAGAGTCGCCGTCCCTTGGAGCGCATTCGAAATCA
>QHNU01000294.1 GCA_003218525.1 Verrucomicrobiota bacterium | reverse complement strand
AATTGACGATAGTCTCCGACCTACATTTGAAATATTCCCGTTTTTGGAGACGTGCGCCAGAGACGGGGCGAGCTCAGCACTGCGTGGTAGACGTGTCAGTACCCGTCGCTCATTCGCCACCACCAGGACGAAAGCCTAATGGCCTGCAAATGACCGCAAACGGACCTGGGCGCGTGTGCAACGATCCGGGTTGAATGACGAGTCAAACTCTCGCTAAACCTACGCGCAGAGTTTTCCTATTGAGCATTTCCTTCGCCAAAACGAGATCTGGTGTCCTGAAGCCCTCAGTGAATTGACCGTAAATTGGCCCGATTAGATCATGGGCTCTCTGGACTTCACCGCGCTCGATCCAAATGCGCGCGAGTTCCAATCCTGCTCTCAATTCGAACGAAAGTGCCGATTGTTGCCGGGCAAAGGTCATTGCTTTCGCCAAATTCTCTTCGGCTGACTGAATGTCGGGCTTGTCGCCGGACGCGAGGGCCTGGCCCTTTGCCAGAAAAAGTGCAGGAAGGTGGAGAGCCGTGTTGGCGTCCACTTGCACGGCGATCGATTTGTCCAGAAGAGCCACCGCTTCCGCAAGCTCACCGCAAGCGCCGTCACTAAATCTGGCACATAAATTGCGTACCGCTGAGCTGCCAGTTTCTCCAAACTGTCGCGCAAATGTTGTATACCCTCGATTGTTTGGCCAGTACGGATCAAGTATCGGCCCTTCAATCCCAGCGCAGCTGAACGGAATGGCTCTAACGAATGCTTCTGAGCAGTGAGCTCGAGCCTCGACAGCCGCCGTTCCACCTGCTCCAAATCGTCAACCCAAAAATAGATCGGCATCGCCCAGATGAGCGAGCGGCACAGCGTGGTCATCTGCCCTGATTTCTCGGCCTCCTCGATGGTGATTTCGGCATAACAACGGGCCTGGTCGAGCTTGCCAGTGAACCACTGTGAATGGGTAATACAAAGAAGCGCCAAAGTTCGTGGATCGAGAAGGTACTCGCTCTCATTGAACCGTCCGAGACCAGGCGGGCTACGCAGCGCCCGTTCACTATGTTTTTGCGCGCGGACGTGGTCACCAAGGAGTTGGTACGCGGCACCAAGCAAGGAATCGGCAATAACCGCATCGTCGGGGTCGCCCGTCTTCTTTGCGACAACCTCGCTTTGAAGTGCGCGTTCAAGAGTTGCGGCTACGTCGACCATGCGATGAGAATAAATCGACAGCGCAGCAATTAGCCGCAATTGCTGGCGCGCATCTTCGTACCGCTGCGCAAGGTTTAGCGCCGTATCGAAGGCAGCGCGCACTCTCGTGCTATTCCCTTCGGTAAACATGAGCGACCAAGCAAATGACGCATGGATTTCTATCTGATGTTGTGGGTTGCAGTCCGGCGTTATCCGATGGATCGCTTTCTCCATCCAATTTCGGCATTCCAAATACAGCGACATGGACAGAAACAGCCGCGCAGCAGCCGCCGCCAATCTGAGGGCAGTGCGGTCACATCCGTTAGGGCCAAAACTCCACTCGAGGGCAGCTCGGACATTTCCGAGATAATCCTGCAGTGAATTTGGTACCGCCTCCGCACTCCTCAATTTGAGTAGATCCGTGGGATTGGATTCCAGCAACTGGATCGAGAAGTTCGCGTGGCGCGCCGCAATGGATTCATCCTCATTGCTGGCCACAAGTTTCTCGAAAGCATAGGAGCGGGTCATGTCGAGTAAACGGTAGGACGCCTCCGGCCAGTCGGTCCGGGCTTCGATGAGAGATTTGTCAACGAGATTTCCAACCGCATCCGTAATATCTATCCGGCTTATCCCTTCTTCTTCCGCAACTGCGAGTGCCGCCTCCAGCGTAAAGCGCCCCCTGAAAATCGCCATTCGGCGCAATACCACCCGCTCGAGCTCTGAAAGGTGATCGTGGCTCCAGTCCAACGTGGCTCTAAGCGTTTGATGCCGTGGAGTCGCTGTCCGTCGACCGAACTTCAGCAGGTCGAGTCGCGAGCCCAACCTCGTTGCAGTGTCCCTTACGCCGAAGAGTGCGGCCCTTCCGGCGGCGAGCTCGATTGCGAGCGCTATGCCATCGAGCTTGCGGCAAATCTCGGCCACGAGGGGAGATTCGTCGTTGCCAAGCGAAAAATCATTACGCCGCGCCCTAACGCGCTCTACAAACAACCGTGCAGCTGGATAAGAAAGAACCTGAGCCGCGGTCTGCGTTGGTTGTTCTGGCGGGCAGTCCAGCGAAGGAAGCCGAAATACATGTTCACCGCCGATCCGCAATGCTTCTCTGCTGGTTGCAAGCACGTGGATGTCGGGCGCAAGTTGAAAAATGCGATCGGCGACTTCTGCTGTTTTTTCGATGACATGCTCGCAGCTATCAAGGACAAGGAGAGCCTTTCGAGGGTGTAAAAAGTTGAACAATTCCTCTTCCGGATTGGCAAACTGCGCAGCTTGCCCGATAGCGGAAGCTATGGCGCTGATCACCTGCTCCTTGTCTCTTAGAGTCGAGATGTCGACGAAAAAGACAGCATCTTCGAAGCCGGTTAGCGCAGCGTGGCCGACAGCCAGCGCGACGGTGGTCTTGCCGATGCCGCCGGCACCCAGAATGGTGATCAACCGCTCTGTCTGGAGACGGGCTC
>QHNU01000293.1:2972-3349 GCA_003218525.1 Verrucomicrobiota bacterium | reverse complement strand
TATATTCCGCTTGTTAGCTATCTGGTAAATCGCTTCCTGGCGCCCTTGCCGGGCTTTTCTATTTTTAATCTTCTCAATATTGCTGTCGCTCGTCCATTGCATAATGCTCGAGTTAATGAAGCCAGACCTTCAGTCTCGATCATTGTTCCGGCACGCAATGAAGCGGGCAATATTGAAGGCGTTATTTCGCGAACTCCTGCAATGGGATCAAATGACGAGCTTATCTTTGTCGAAGGCAATTCGACGGATGATACCTGGGAAACTCTCTGCCGCCTGCAGAGCCAATACGAAACCAGCCATCGCATTCAGATCGCTCGTCAGGACGGCGAGGGAAAAGGGGACGCTGTGCGCAAGGGCTTCGCCCTGGCTAACAATGA
>QHNU01000293.1:0-2800 GCA_003218525.1 Verrucomicrobiota bacterium | reverse complement strand
TTCTCGGTAACAAGTGCTTCGCCGTAATGTTTTCGTTCGTTCTCGGACAGCGCTTCAAGGACACTCTTTGCGGGACAAAGGTGTTAACGCGGGAAAACTATCAAAGGCTCGCCGCACATCGACAGTACTTCGGGGACTTTGATCCTTTTGGAGACTTTGATCTAATCTTCGGCGCCGCCCGCATGGCTCTGCGGATTGTGGAGGTGCCGGTGCACTACCGCGAGCGGACCTATGGTCAAACGAATATTCAGCGTTGGCGTCATGGACTCGTCCTCGCTCGCATGTTGTGGTTCGCTGCTTTGCGGATGAAATTTCTGTAAGTTTGTGGTATTCAAAATGTGCTGCTGCCGCCTTCTGTGTTTGCAGCTCCGCTACTGAAGGTCGACACAAGACGGATGGATCCGCGACTTCAGCACGAGATCGAGCACGGGCGTTATTTGGTCAAACATCGTGCAGGAGAAATCTGGAACTGGGAAAGCCCAGCCGGGCGCATTCGCTGGCAGAGGCGCGTGCGTATGCTTGGCGGGGATATTCGTGCAGGCATGCGCGTTCTTGAACTTGGGTGCGGAACATGCATCTACGGGTGCGACAATTATAGCGATAGATATCTCACCCGAGTTGCTTGCAACTGCCGAAGAGCAATGTCGTGCCACAAATGTCCACTTCGAAATACAAAATGCGTATGCCTTTACCTATCCCGAGGCTTCTTTCGATGCTGTCGTAGGTAGCTCGGTGCTTCACCACCTTGTAGTCGAGCAGGCCCTGGCGCAGATTTACCGCGTCCTCGGCCCCCGCGGCATAATTCGCTTCACTGAGCCGAATATGTTAAACCCGCAAATCGCCATTCAGAAAAATGTACCCGTAGTGAAGCGCCGCTTGGGGGACTCGCCCGATGAGAGCGCATTTTTCCGCTGGTCACTCATGCGGCGTCTTCGCAGGACCGGATTTCGCGACGTCCAAGTCACACCATTTGATTTTCTGCATCCGTGGCTCCCGTCTCCCCTGATCCGGCCTTTTCAGACGATCGGTACCGTTTTGGAAAGGCTGCCGCTGATCTCTGAGATAGCAGGCTCTTTATACATCTGCGCGACGAAATGAATTATCGGCCCAGCATAACTGGATCGTATGCAGCAGACCGTGCCAAGACCTTGCGGAATCGTCATCTATTGAGCCGCAACCGTAATCTTCTCTACTGGTACAGGCGGTTATACCGCCACCAATTTCGCGATGTTTCTCACCCACAGAAACTTACGATCCTGGAGATAGGAAGCGGCACCTCGCCTCTTCGACGGTTCTACTCGAACGTGCTTACTAGCGACATCCTTGAACTGGATTACCTGGACTTTGTGTTTGATTGCCACGAGATCGATCAATTCAGTGCCATTGCCGATCACAGCCTGGATGTCATTACTCTAACGAACGTACTTCACCATCTTGCCCGGCCTTTGGCTTTTCTTGAGCGGGCTGCCGTCAAGCTAAAGCGCGGTGGTAAGCTAATCGCGACTGAGCCTTACTTTTCCCTCATTTCAACACCAATCTTTAAATATCTCCACCACGAGGTGGTCGATTTCTCGATCATTAAGCCCGAGCTAACGAACATTACCGGGCCACTTGCGACGGCGAATATCGCACTGCCGTGGCTCATATTTGTACGGAATCCTCATTGGCGCGACACCTTACGGGCCAAATACGATTTTGATGAGACGAGTTTTGGTGCTTTTAGCTCAATCTCGTATATGGCCACGGGCGGCATTTCACGCAATCTTGCTATTCCTTATTCGCTTTACCGTTTGTTGTTCCAGCTGGACCTAATCCTGAGTCGAGCCTTGCCACAAGTTTTCGCCTCCTTTTTTACTATCACACTAACGCGCCTATAATGTCTTTTGCTAGCAATCGAGCGCACCGACTCGGGAACACCTTGTACAAAAGGGCGTTTCCCATTTACCGACCACTCTACCGTGCATACAAGGCCTACTCAGATCGCGGTGAACGCAAACTATTGGCGAACCAACTTACACCGGGCTGTGTAGTCGTCGACGCAGGCGCCAATATCGGGATCTATTCCCAGTTTCTGGCACAGTGTGTTGGTCTTGCCGGCGTCGTCCATAGTTTCGAGCCTGAACCGACAAACTTCGCACGACTTCACCAAGCTCTATCGCACCTGCCAAATGTTCGGCTTAATAAGGTCGCAATAGGCGATACCACGGGCGAAGGGATGCTTTACATTTCCGACGCTCTGAATGTTGATCATCGCGCTTATCCCACGGGCGAATATATCCGCCAAACTACTCCTATCCGCGCGGTAAAATTGGACGATTACTTCAGACCCGGAGAACGTGTTGATCTCATCAAGCTGGATATTCAAGGGTACGAGTTGCATGCGTTGCGCGGCGCAGAACGGCTCCTGCAGGAACGCGCTGAACTCAAGTTACTATTGGAATGTTGGCCTTATGGTCTTGCGTTGGCGGGCGGATCGACCACTCAGTTGCACGGCTTCTTACGCCAGCGCGGGTTTGAGGTTTACCAGTTTCACAATGGTGTGTTTAGTGATTTTACTGCCGCTGATGATGCTAACGAGCAGGTTTATTTTAATCTATTTGCCGAGCGATCGAAATCACAATAGCGCCCCCACTCCAACCAAGAGTAAAGTCGGATCAGCCCTGCCCAATTGAACGAAACAGCAAAATTGTTGGGAACGGATAGATCATATCTGGGGGAAAACGTGACAAATCAACGGTCTTCCCAAAAATAGACGGCGCTGAATAGTACATTCGAACATATTTGAAGTTTCCACTGGCCT
>QHNU01000189.1 GCA_003218525.1 Verrucomicrobiota bacterium | reverse complement strand
GATTCGACTGCCTTGCGCAGATTTTCGGTCAGAGACTTCATTCGGTCGTTCAGGGCCAAGGTGCGTTGGGCACGGGCGGGGAGTTTACCGACGTGTTCGGTGCCTTTGTGCATTGCCTTCAACAGTGAGCCGAGCCCCTCCGCAAACGCGGCGTAGCAGGTGCTGCAACCGAGCCGACCAGTTTTTTTGAAGTCGGCCTGGGTGAATCCGCAGACCGGACAGCGGGTGGTCGCGGCGCCCTTCTCAATTTCCTCGGCTGCGCCAATACCAAGCAACAAATCAGCGAGGGCGAAACCGGTCGGGTCCTGCACTCCCTTTTCCTTCGAGCAAGCTTCGCAAAGGTTCACCTTCTGCATTTTGCCGTCGAGGATCTGGGTCAGGAAGACTGTCGCATCATTACATTTGCAAACGTCGCACAACATCTCGGTAACTTAGACCATGACGGAGGTTAAAAATTCAAAACCCTCCTTTAGATTAGCATCTCGCGCGCCGTCCGGCTCAGCTCGACTCTCTATGAAAAAATCGGTGTGCCAGTTTCGCCCGTTAGTTCGCGAAAACGCGCGATCATCCGGGTACTGATCGGTCCCGGTTTGCCATTTCCAATGACGCGCCCGTCGGCTTTAACCACCGGAATGATTTCCGCCGCCGTGCCGGTGAGGAAACATTCATCGGCGACAAAGACATCATGCCGTGTGAGATCAGTCTCCGAAATTTTCAATCCGAGCTCCGCCGCAATGTCGAAGACCACTGACCGCGTAACCCCGCGCAGCGCGCCCGCATGAATCGGAGGCGTAAAAATTTCGCCACGTTTGATAATGAAAACATTGTCGGCGGTGCATTCGGCCACATTCCCCTGATCGTTCAACATCAGTGCTTCGTCGGCACCGGCCAGGTTCGCCTCGATACGAGCCATTACGTTGTTCAAATAGTTCAGCGATTTGACTGCCGGATTGAGCGCGCTCGGACTGGTTCGCCGTGTCGCACAGGTCACAACTGTCAGTCCGTTTCGGTAAGCGTTCTCCGGGTAAAGAGAGACTGTTGCGGCAATAATAATAACGCTCGCCCGCTTACACTGCGCCGGATTCAATCCCAGATTGCCGACTCCGCGCGTGACCAACAAGCGAATATAGCCATCACGCAAATCGTTCTGACGAATCGTTTCCAGTAACGCCTCGGTCATTTCGTTGCGCGACATCGGGATATCCAGACAAATGGACTTGGCCGAGTCCCATAAGCGCGCCAAATGCTCTTCCAACTTGAAGACGCGGCCGTTGTAGAAGCGGATGCCCTCGAAAATTCCGTCCCCATAAAGAAGGCCATGATCGAAGACGGAAACCTTCGCCTCTGCTTCCGGAAAGAATTCGCCGTCAATGTAAATCGTGAGCGACTTAGGCACCGCTTTCGCCGTGCGCGACTCGTCTGCCGGTTTTACCGAAGCCGACTTCCCTTGCCGCGGCTCGTCTTCTACTAAGGCTCCGCCAGTACCGCTGTTTGCAGTTTTTGTAAGCACAAAAAAATCTCCGCGGTTCAGCAATCAATTCAAGCAGCATTTCGACCTTCCGTCGAAGACGAGGGCTGTACGGCAAAACAGACAGACCGGAGCGCCTCAGGTTAGCTTGGGCTGTCCCCAGCGCATCGAATCCGCTGAGACAGCGGACGCTACAACGAAGTCACTCTCACGATCGCGCCGCGCAGTTTGAAGCCCGGTAGCCACGGCGCTCCATCGCCGTGCATCAACAGCCAAGGAAATCGCGCACCAACATGACGCTAAGAACGCCTCGGTAGAGCGAGGCGGCTACAACCCTGTAGCGGCGCTCTACAACTACAACAAAGTCAATTGTAACGAAGAGCACGAGGCCGGCTTCGTTGTCGCCTGGGGTCGGAGGGACGGCCTCCGTGTCGTCAGCCGATCAATTCAAAGCGAGTCGCGACGATCTGTAGCAGCGGTCTATGACGTTCGAACACCTTTTTGTCCCGGCTGGCAGAGAGCCGGTAAAAGACCTCATTCGAGCTGCCCGTCAACTATGTGTAACTGGCGATCGCCGCGTCCGGCTAAACGGGGGTCATGCGTTACTACCAGCAGAGTCTTGTTCCTCTCACGTGCGAGCGAGAGCAACAAATCGATAATTGCGTCACCGGTCTTTGAATCCAGATTTCCGGTCGGTTCGTCGGCAAATACAATTTCAGGATTGTTCACCAACGCCCGCGCAATCGCGACCCGCTGTTGCTCGCCTCCGGAAAGCTCAGCCGGTAAATGTTGCAGTCGTTCGCTGAGCCCAACCGCCCGCAAGCTTTCTTCCGCGACTGACTTCTTCACTCGTCCACCGATCATTTCCGGCATCATGACGTTTTCGAGCGCCGTGAGTTCCGGCAGCAGAAAATATCCCTGAAAAACAAAACCCATTTCCGTGTTGCGGATCTTCGCCTGTGATCGCGAGCTGCCGCTGTACAGGCGGCGTCCGCGGAACTCGACCGTCCCCTCCTCCGGCCGCTCTAACCCCGCCAGAGTGTAAAGCAACGTCGTTTTTCCCGCGCCCGAAGCACCGACTAGAAACACCGCCTCGCCGTGACGCACTTCCATCGAAATGCCACGCAAAACCTCGATTCGGCGCGGGCCGATCCGAAACGAACGTCGCAAATTGCGAGCGATCAAGGGCGCATCTCCGCTTGCCATCGGGCCGAGCCTACCGCGTCAGAGCGAAGCCGGCAACGCGACTGCGCTCCGGCCTCCCTTAATAAATAAATCCGAGCGAAAGCAGTGTCGGACGATCGATCGCTCCGGTAATTGGTAATCCGCGATCTTGTTGGTAATCGGCGATTGCCTGCTGAGTACTGGGACCGAGCACACCGTCGACGGCGTCAGGAAAATAGCCGAGTTCTTGCAGCGCGCCTTGCACGTTAGCGATTACCTGGTCGGGGGCCAATCCATCATAGCCATAGATCGGTCCGTTGTAGGCGTAGTTGGAATAGGAAGAATCGTAACCCCAGGCCGGATACCACCAACCGGCATCCCAAGCCCAAAAACCGCCTCCGATTAGGATGACGGTATGGCAACGGCGATGCCACCAGTCGCGGTCGTGACCTCGGCCGAAATCGTGACAACGCCGCCGAGCATCGGAGAGGCTGATCGCGTCACCGTTGTTAAAGGCGACAACCGGATTCCCGCCGCGGGTTCGCCCGGCATTTGCAACTGGGGTACCGTCATGGCGCGAAACCCGATCACCTCGATGACCATCGAGTGTGTTTTGGCCAAGCGAGACATTCTGGCTGTCACGAGCGCGCCGGCCGTTTGCGTTACGAGTCACATCATCCGGATCGCTTCTTCGATTTAGGTCGAAATGGCGCCAATTCCGCCGGATGGTGCCACTCGTGTTCTGGTCGGCGAGAGTGTGACCATCGAATTGTCGGAGGCGCCAGTTTGTAGACCGATTCGCTAGTCCGTTATTCTGGAGAGGCGAGCTGCCCGGATAGCGACGGGTTTGCGGCAAATTTGCATAGCCGTTGAGCCGAGCCGGCTGATTCGAATAACGGGGGACTGCCCCAACGCCCGAAGGGCGATATCCATTTTGCGCGACCGGAGGCGACGGTTGGCTGCTCCGTGCCCTGCTCGGCGGCGACTTGGGATCATCGGCACACGCAATCCCCCCGGCCGCCAAAACTGCGGTTAAGCCGACGAGAAATTTTTTCATATCTGACCTCGTTCTATAGACAATCGCCCTCTTCGCTTTATTCAACACCGTAGTTGGCGCATTGCTTCAAACAAAATAATCGCCACGGCAGTCGCGAGATTTAGACTTCGCGTTCCCTCCATCGGAATTGTCAGGCAGCTTTCATTGTTCCGATGCAGCAGTGTCTCCGGCAATCCCTTGGTTTCTCGTCCAAAGACGAAGAAATCGCCCGGCTCGAACCTTACTTGAAAATAGGGCCGGCTAGATTTCGTCGTTATATAAAAGAAGCGCGCTGCGGCATTGGCAGCCTGAAGGGCTTCAAGACTGGACCACTTGCGCAGATCCACCTCTTCCCAGTAATCGAGCCCCGCACGCTTTAATTGACGATGGTTGATTGAAAAGCCGAGTGGTTCGACAAGGTGAAGCGTCGATCGAGTGGCGAGGCACAGACGGCCAACGTTGCCCGTATTCGGGGGAATCTCCGGCTCAACTAGGACAACGTTGAACATACTGTAGCCGGCGTCGCCGACGCCGGGACGCGGTCAGCGACCGGCTACAACTTCGAGGAGACAAATTTCTCCAGCTTCACAATATCGGCCGCAAACTTGCGAATGCCTTCCGCCGTCTTCTCCGTCGCCATTGCGTTATCATTCAAGAGATAGCGAAACTTTTTCTCGTCCAGCTCCAAGCGTTGTACTTGAGCCAGCTTCGCTTTTTCCGAACTGAGCTTGCGCTCGACCGGCTCGTTCGAGTCGGCTAATTCTTTCATCAGTTCCGGGCTGATGGTGAGGAGGTCACAACCGGCCAGTTCCAATATCTCACCTTTGTTTCGGAAACTAGCTCCCATTATTTCGGTTGGGTAATCGAGCTTCTTGTAATAAGTGTAGATCTCCTTCACCGACTGCACCCCTGGGTCTTCAGCGGGCTGATAGTCACGTTTATTTTCCTTCTTGTACCAGTCGTAAATCCGACCGACGAAAGGGGAGATCAGTTGCGCTTTGACCTCGGCTGCACGCGCGCCCTGCACCAGCGAAAAGAGCAGTGTCATATTGCAGTGGATCCCTTCCTTTTGAAGCTGTTCGGCCGCGAGAAAGCCCTCCCAGGTTGACGCAATCTTGATCAGGACTCGTTCCCGGCCGATTCCGCGTTCCCTATATAAGTCAATGAGACGGCGCGCCTTCTTAATCGAGCCCTGCACGTCAAAGGAAAAACGCGCGTCGGTTTCCGTCGAGATCCGGCCGGGCACGATCTTCAGGATTTCACAGCCAAACTGAATGAGCAGGTGATCGATGATATCTTCAATCTGCGCCGCACTGGTCAGGCCCGACTTCTTCCGTTCCCGCAACACTTCTTCCAGCAAATGGACGTACTGTGGCTTCTGGGTCGCAGCAAAAATAAGGCTCGGGTTGGTCGTCGCATCCTCTGGCCTGAATGACTTGATCGATTCGAAATCGCCGGTATCCGCGACGACTTTGGTAAATTTCTTGAGCTGTTCCAGTTGGTTCAGCTTGGCTCCCGTTTGCTTCGGTTCCTCGACGGCAATGTTCATTGGTTCATTTCCTCCAGAACCGAAATCTACGCCGGTACGACGGCCGCTCAAAGCAAATCGCTCGAAGTGACTTCAGCCGCGATCAACTAGGCGGAGACGACCGGGGCTTGGGCCTGTCGCCTGGAGCCAATGGCAGCGCGGACGAAGTTGTTGCCAAGTTCCCACATCGGTCCGGGGAATTTGCGGCACTCGGTCAACACCGAATCAAGCGCGCTCACAAAAAGATCGATCTCGCGTTCACCGATAATGAGTGGCGGTAGGATTTTGACCACGTCCATGGCGTGACCGGCGACCTGGGTCAGGATATGGTGCTTGCTTAGCATCTGCGTCACGATCATTTGCGCGAAGAGGACCTTGTCGACCTTGTGCAGTAATTTCCAAGCCATCTTCAGCTTGAACTCACTCGGCTCGTGAAACTCGATGCCAATAATCAGACCTTTGCCGCGCACCTCCTTGATAAACGAGTGTTTGGCGCGCAGGGCATCGACGCGTTCCATCAATTGCGCACCCATTTTCGCAGCGCGCTCGATCAGATTTTCTTGATCGATTACTTCTAACGCAGCCAGGCCACAGGCCATGGCAAGGTTGTTGCGGCCGAATGTAGTGGAATGAACCACGCAGCGATCCATTCGACTAAAGGTCTTCTGATAAATATCGCGCCGCGTGACAATAGCGCCGCATGGGACGTAACCACCGCTCAAGGTTTTCGCGAGCGTGATGATATCCGGTTCGAGATTCCAATGTTGGAAACCGAACATCTTTCCGGTTCTTCCGAGCCCGCATTGGACTTCATCGGAAATAAAAAGCGTGCCATGTTTTCGGCAAAGCTCCTGCGCGCGTGGGAAAAAGGAGTCGCCCGGTGACTTGCAACCTTTGCCCTGGACCGGTTCGATTACGAGCGCGGCAACATCGCGCTTGGCCAGTTCGCGCTCGAGCGATGTGATGTCATCGAGTGCAATTCGGGTGTCCCATTCATCCATCAGTGGACCGAAACCCTCTGTGAAACTGTCGCAGCCCATCAGCGACAAGGACCCGAGACTCAGTCCATGAAACGCGCTTTCGAGCGAGACGACCCGTTTCCGGCCCGTCGCAGCGCGGGCGAATTTCAGCGCTCCTTCCATTGCTTCCGTGCCAGAGTTGCAAAAAAAGACAGCGTCTAGGTGGCGTGGGGTGCGTTTTATGATCGCCTCTGCGAGCAGCCCGCTCAAAAGCGAGCAATCCATTTGCACCATGTTCGGCAGATCGAGATCGAGGACGTCACGGATGGCCTGCTTCACGACCGGATGATTCCGGCCGATGTTGAAAACGGAATAGCCGCTGAGGAAATCGAGATAAGCGGCGTTATCCATATCATAAAGATAAGCGCCTTCTGCTCGGGCATAGACTTTGTCGAAACCGATCACGCGCTGAGCGGCGACGAGGGTGCGATTAACGTGCCGATGATGCAGCTCGTAGTTTTCACCCAGCCGTGCCGCGATGATTTCCTTCAGGTCAAACGCCATGCGCAATGTTCTCTGATTTACCGGCGGAACGCAAACGTTGTAGCCGCAATCAAAGACTTCACGCCGACGTGAAATGCAAGGATTTGTAGCCGCGGTCGCTGGCCGCGGGGTAGAACCTGCTCAACAGCGTCTTGGACTCGTCATGTGGAGCCCGCCGCATCAATTCGGGTATCTATGCTTTCCAATCGCGATAGGCTTCATGGGCACCGATCTGCAAGCTAGTTTTGCCGCCCTTGTATTGCTCGAGCTGTTCGGCGAGCCATTGAAACCACTCAAACGTTTTTTGCGATCCACTGCGTTCCCGTTCAAACTCAACGTAACGCCGCAATTTGCGCCAAACGACGCGAATATTTCCGCCCACGAGATTGTCCACGATGCGCAGCGGCACAATGCGTTCGAAAACAGAGTAACCGAGTCCTTCAATGACCATCCCGAGCGATCGTACGGCCTTGAGTGTGTCCGGGTTAGATCGCACCTCGGCCGGCGAAGCATTCTCGGGAAGAGTTGTTTGAATGAGAAGGAAGAACTCCATATAGGGTGGGGTCAACATCGCGTGGACCGCCTCAAGGGCGGCGCGTTCCTCTCGATCACGCCGCAGACGTCGAGCTTCGATCAGGCCGAAGATAACGGCGGTAATCACCGTCAATGCAGTGGCGATGTTTGCGAGAGTCGATAAATCCACCGCATCAGATTACCAAAACGATCGCACGCGCAACGCAAAATGGTGTCTTCACCGTCAATCGCCCCAACCTTCACGTGGACGCGGCGCAAAGAGCGACATCACCGCAGCGGCGGCCGT
>QHNU01000292.1 GCA_003218525.1 Verrucomicrobiota bacterium | reverse complement strand
ACAATTCCTTCTTTATTCGGAATCGGGATAGCGACAGGGAAATTATGGTCAACATCTCGCGTGACAGCCGAGGTACGCGTCCCGGATTCAACCGGCGTTCTGGTCGGAGCAACGCTCGGTCCGACAGGTGGCGTAACGGCTGCGTTTGCCCTGTGGCTTTCGCCATCATTCGTTACAGCTTGGCCGCTTGCCTGCGGTCGCTCACGGTTAGTGGAATGAGACCGATGGTGGCGATGCGAATGACCAAACGCCCTCAGAAAAGCACCAAGCGAACCAGCTTCGACCGCATTGCCCAAGCTCAAAAATCCGATGACGGAAAACGCCAGAAGCAACCTGGTTGAGAATCGGTTCACGCTATTCTTCCGTATGGCCGCCTATCTTCGCGTGTATGGGCAGTGAAGAATCGCTCCGCCGCCGGATTACCGCGGGGACTCCCAAACAGCGCACACTAGAGCGCGATTGCTGTCGAGTTGCCGCAAATGAGTGTAATTAAAGGCTAGCTATCGCTGTGCGGTTTTGGTTACTTGCCTGCCGAACCGGAGGATCTTATGAACGCGGAAACAACTGTTGGAGCTGCAAGAAAAGCCAGCGGATGGTCGATGCTCTGGGGTATCCTCATGTTTATCTGCGGAATTCTCGCCATTTGTCTGCCTCTGGCGTCCTCGATCGGGCTTGTCATTGTCCTTGCCTGGTTAATTCTGTTCGCGGGCATTGCACATTTAATCTTTGCCTTCCAATCTCACAGCATCGGCGGAGTCCTGTGGCAGGTGCTTCTCGCGATCGTATACGCGATCGCCGGAATTTACATGCTGATGAATCCCCTTTTGGGCGTGCTCACTCTCACTCTGGTCCTGGCGGTGTTTTTCCTATTCGAGGGAATCCTGGAGATCGTTCTTTACTTCCGTATCCGCCGGATCCCGTACGCCGGGTGGGTCCTGTTCGACGGTATCATTACCCT
>QHNU01000188.1:7876-16814 GCA_003218525.1 Verrucomicrobiota bacterium | reverse complement strand
GCTGCAACGTTGTGTCGGCGGAAAGTATGCCGTTGCCGACGGTGAGCACGCCATTGTTTCCCAAAGCGGCGATTTTAATCACATCAGCGTGAGCATCGACCGTGTCGCCCAAGTTGGGGCCGCCGACATTGATCTGTCCACCAGCGCCGGTGTGCCGGATATCGATCGTTCCGCGATCAGCTACTAGCCTGCCGTTCACGTTTGCGACGCTGCTGGCACCGGTTGCAAGAATCGTCACCTTCCCGCCCGATCCGGGCGCAGCCGCATCCAGCAGGGCTAGCAACTGCGCGGTATTCGAAACGTTAATCGCTAATCCGCTCGGCTTATCACTCCTGAGCGCGAGATTGCCGCCGGACTTGCTCAGACGCCGCGGAGCTGCACTCGCCAGCGGTTGCGCCGAGGAGACTTCGATTCGCGACGATACGCTCACGGCGCCATTCGTGGAATTAAGCGTTACATCTCCGCCATGACCGCTCGGCGGCGCCGAATCGGGAACCCGACCTGAGGTCACCTCGATATCTGAGTTTATGGTCAAATCGCCGTTGGTATTGATCACGAGGGTGCCGCCACCACCGGCGTCGAGAAAGCTCTGGTTACTGCCGAACCCACCGTCACCGCCGTTCAGCGTGAAAGAGCCGCGGATGTCGCCCGCGAGACCAATGTCAAGCGAATTGGCGCTAATAGTTAGGGCGCCAGCATCGCTCCCGGGCTGATCGATTCCGTTGCTCGCGGTGCCGTCAAAGAAAACGCCACCGACTGAAATTACCGTATCGGCGATAAGGGTGTGAACAACTGCAGGCACAGTTCCATTCGCAAATGAGAACTGCCGAATTCCGCCTTGGCCGGCATTGATGACCGATCCTACAACATTCGTCGATGAAATGGTGCCAGCCGTTACAATGCCATCCGCACTGACAGAACTGAGCACATTTAAATCGCCACCTATAGTAATGTTCCCGCCGGCCCGAACAATCGCGGCGTAAACATTTCCGCCCGCAGTGACATTCGACCCGGCAATTAAAGTAGCGCTTTCGAGGTTTGATACGGCCAAGATCGATCCACTGGCATCAATTTGGCCGGAGAGTGGTTGATCGCCGTTCACGATCGGTAGCTCCGCCCCGAAGATGTTGATATCTGATCCTGAAAGCGCGATGAAATTTGGTCCGAGAAAATTGATGTTCGCTGCGTGGAGTCCGCCGGATCCGGCGCCAAACAGAATCAGGTTCGAGTTCCTAAAATCGAAGGTAAACAAACTCGAACTGATAAAATTGATGGTATTCCCGTTCGCAACGATCGAGCTGCGCTTGGTTGGACCAGCACCGCTCGGGTTCAAAATGTTGAGAGTGGCACCAGCATCGAGCTCAATCGTCCCTCCCAATGCCGGGTCCGGAAGCTTACCGGCGTCGACTGTGATGTTTCCATTTACCGAATCGATTCTCATGACGTTTGCCGCAATCGTGCTGCCGCCTTGCAAAAAATCCCCGTTCGAGAATGTCTTAAAATTCTCGGTCGAGATATCGCCGTTCACTTGCACAGAACCTTCGGAATTTAACTGAAGATTACTGACTCCGCTGATCAGCGACCCAAGCGTAAGCGCCGCATTTACGCCGCGCGCATAGAAGACGAGGTTCTGGATATTCTGGAACGAAATCTCGCTTCCCAGAACGATCGAGCCCCCCTGCGTGGCAAGCAATACCGTATCCAGACCCGCGAAGGTCAAAGTTCCTCCCGGAGGACCGCTGGTGATTCCATCTACGCCGACCAACGCAAGTTTCGTTACGCCACCCTGGAGGGTCGAAATTGTCGGATTGCCTGCCAACTGCAGATTCTGGAACTTAAAGACTGCGATATTATCGGCATTAATTCCCGTTTGGTCAGAACCATCAAATCCACTGAGGGTGTCGAACGGACGAGTGGCGTCGAAGAACCAGATCGAGCGCGTGCCATCCAGAGCCGTACTGCGATAGATGGTGCCGTAATTGGTTACGCCATCGGTCGTGATCGAGGGATCAGTCGTAATCTGGGTCGTGGATTTGACCAGGTATGGACTAGGTGTGATCGTCTGCGGACGACCTACTTTGCTCGGCGTAGGGGTTGGAGTCGGCGTCGGAGGCGGTGTTGGTGTCGGCGTAGGGGTAGGCGTCGGCGTAGGGGTAGGCGTTGGCGTTGGGGTAGTAGGAGGCGGAGTTGGTGTCGGCTCCAGGAGCTCTGCGTGCGTCGGATCCAGTAACGCAACGTCCGTGCCGGCACCAAAAATGGCTAGGTTTGTCTCATAGACCTGGCCATTGGCTTTCTCCGCATCCTGGACGGCTTCGACTTGTGCGATGAGGGGTGCGCTTTCGAGCTTGGCGAAACCCTTAATCAACCGCGAAGTTTTCATGATCTTCTTCACATCGACATCGACCGGCCTCGGCAGATTCTTCGCCTCCGGCTTAGTGATTAACATTTGGCCGGCATGGACCAGAACAGACTCTCCCAGCCGATGGGGCAGGAATATTCGTCCGGTGCCCTCTAGGATGATGAACTTGATGTAGGAGTGCGGATGATACTCGAGCATCACGGTCGTACCGGTGATCGCTGCGGTCACCGCTGCGGTATTGATTTTGGCTCCCCCCGCGTCTTTCGGCACGCGCAGAAGCATCACGCCGTCCTTGAGATCGAGATTTCGAGTGCCCTCGGTAAAGCTGAAAATGGTATTCGCACCCAGCCGCGCCAGAGTTGAGTCGGTAAAGGTCAACTCCGCGCGCGACTCGACTCCGGTCCGCACGGCGGTGCCGTCGTGCACCTGATCACTCACGACGGCGGGTCGCGCCGCTGCGGCATTGGGAAGCAGCTTCACATCCTTTACGACTTGAGTGACGCGCGCTTCTTTTAGTTCTGCGCCATTTACGGACGGAGCGATGGCAAGAACTAACGAAAGAAGACAGAGTTTTCCGCCGGCAACTAGTGCCGGGGACTGAGGAGAGGCCGTCATATATTAGAACTTCAGCGTGGCGGCAACGCCCCCTCCGACATCGGCGACCTTGTAGTCAAATATGCCGTGATTTGATTGGTTCCAGGAGAAAGTCGCGATTGCGCTCAGTGTTAGCCAAGAATTCGGACGATAGTTGGCGGTCAGAGCAAGAATCTCGTTAATATCGGTGCGATCGCCCTTGTAATAATCTTTTACTATAAAACGGCCGACTGCGTCGACCGAGAAAGAGCGGCTCAACTGCACGGCATATCCGGCATAGACCTCGAAATCGTTACGCCGCGGCGATTGCGGGCTCGAGGAGATGCTAATGTTGGCCAGCGCCCCAAGGTTAAGCTGCATCGCCTGGGCAAACTGGAAGGGCATCTCCGCAATCGCGATCACGGAGTGATTTTGGAAAAATTCGTCGAACTCGTCGTTGGTGAGCCGATTAAAATCGTAACGCAGACGAAGAATGAGATTGTGGTATTGAGGGATATACCACACTACGCCGGCGATCGCGTCGAAGCTCGTGAAATTAAAGTCTGTCTGGCTATCGTAATAAAAAAGCTGTTGCACGACGATGAATTCACCGTAGAGCGTCTTGGCAATGCGAGGCTGGTAGGCCAGAGTCAGGGCTGGCGAGAACACTCCATCGCCAACCACCCCATTTTTCGTAAGCGCGACATTCGTGGTGTAAAGAAACGGCGCTGAGAGAGTGAAGGTAAAGGGCCGGTATTGTTCTTGTCGCTTAAGAATCGCTTGGACACCGAGGTCGGCGTCATTTTCGCTCGGTGCCGCATAACCGAGAGCCTGGTCAGGGAGGCTGGGGGCTCCGACTCGAGTTCCCGGTTCAATCCGCAGAATCTGCGATCGATCCACGGCTTGCGATGTCTGCGCGACGGCAGCCTTTGCAGCAAAAATCGTTGTGGTGGCCAGCAGGCCATAAAACAAGGCAGGTCGAAGCATCGGGAAAAGGGGGCGAGGGCCGCTCTTTGTTGATAACTTCAGTGGCTTCGTCAAGCCTATTGCGACCCGGTCTGGCCTTTGCAACCCAACAACTTGCGTTGCCAGGAAACGAGGAGCTGATTAGTCCGGGACCCATCCGCCGCAATCGCATCGATCGTCGCTCGGGGTGCGATAAAGGAGGGTTCAATGCCAAGTTCGTGCGCTGCCGCGTCGCGCCGTTTGCGCATCTCTTCCGCCGCCCGTTCCACTTCCTTGGTTGGTCGCTCACCACGCCGACCCCGTGCCTTTGGCCAGTCTTCTTCTGTCAAAGCCAGTGCCGTTTGGATCGCCGCTCGAAAGTCTCGCGTGCGCCGTTCTGAAAAGTGCCTGAAATGCAGCATCTTTCCGTTGACTGCCGTTTCCGCCGCTTGGATTAACTGCTCATTGCGTAAGATATGGAATGGTGGACGATCCACCCGCTGCGCTTCCGTTTCCCGCCAGGTCCAAATCGATCGTAATACGGCTGCGGCCACTCCGCGCATAGCCCCGGAGCCACGAACGCGCCAGACTTCTTCGGCATTGCGCTCGCGGTCAATCGCTGCCGCTGAGATCACGCGCTCGCAAGATTGAAAAAACCAACCTAGGCGGCCGCGTTCGTTCAACTGCTGCTCGAGCGTTTGCGCCAGGGGCAAGAGGTAATGTGTGTCGTTGCGGGCGTAGCGCTCCATCTGTGACGAAAGTGGTCGCTGGGCCCAATTCGCCTTCTGGGAGCCCTTTGTCAGTTGGACGCCGAAGTATTTTTCGACCAGAGCAGCGTAACTGAACTCGCGCAAACCGAGCAGACGCGCCGCTATCATGGTGTCGAAAACGCGTGTCGGTTGGAAAGTCAGACCACGGCGCAGCATTCGCAGGTCGTAGTCGGCGCCGTGCAAAACAATCTCCTTTGTTGTAAGAACGGCGGCTAGCAAAGACAAATCAGTTCCGGCCAGGGGATCGATCAGGAAGTCGCCCTCGGGGACGCTCACTTGGACCAGGCAAAGCTTTTCTCGATAGCAGTGCAGGCTGTCTGCTTCAGTATCGACTGCGACTCGGGCGTTTCGTTCGATCAGCGGAATTAGTTCCGCCAGCTGCTTAACCGATGCGATCACCGCAGCCCTGCCAGAAGCAACTCGGCATTCGTTTTCGTTGCTTGGAGATTCGAAATCAAAATTTCCATTGCTTCGATTGGCGGAAGCGCGGCCATTGTTTTCCGCAACACGTGCACCCGCTCCAATTCATCTGGATGATAGAGTAGGTCCTCCCGGCGAGTGGCGGTTTGTAGTGGGTGAATCGCGGGATACATCCTTTTTTCCACCAACGCCCGGTCGAGATGCAGCTCCATGTTTCCAGTGCCTTTGAACTCCTCGAAAATCACTTCGTCCATACGGCTGCCAGTATCGGTTAAAGCGGTGGCGAGAATGGTCAGGCTGCCGCCTTCTTCCACGTTGCGCGCTGCCCCGAAAAATCGCTTCGGTTTCATGAGCGCCTTGGCCTCGACACCCCCGGACATAATCCGGCCGCGACCCGGTTGCAGATTGTTATAACCCCGGGCCAGTCGGGTAATGCTGTCGAGCAAAATGACCACGTCCTTTTTCAATTCCACCAGCCGTTTGGCGCGTTCCAGCACCAGTTCCGCGACCTGGATATGTCGTTGCGAGCTTTCGTCAAAGGTGGAGCTGTAGATTTGGCAATCCACCTCACGTTCCAAATCAGTCACCTCCTCAGGGCGTTCGTCTACTAGAAGAATAATCAGTTCAATCTCAGGATGATTCACTCGAATCGCCTTGGCGATTTCCTTGAGCAAAATCGTTTTGCCAACCCGCGGCGGCGATACGATTAAGCCGCGCTGTCCGCGACCCAGCGGCGCAAGCAAATCGACCGCACGCGCTTCCAGTGACTTGGTGGTGTCGTTCTCGAGCAAGATTCGCCCTTCCGGATAAAGCGGCGTCAGGTTCTCAAAATCTTTTTTTTCACTCCACTCGGCGACCGGCGCGCTTTCGATTGTCGTGATCTGATCGAGCATCAGCGATTTCTCGCGCTCACGCGGTAGTCGCAATTTCCCTCCCACTTTCTGCCCAGGGCGCAGATGAAATTGTTGTAGCAGTGCGCGCGGCACCCCTGCGTCTTCCGGTACCGGCAAGAAGTTCAGTTCCGGCCACCGCAACAGCGTAAAGGAATCGCCGACCTGATCAATAAAGCCTTCGGCCGTAACCGTCGATCCGGCACTCAATGCTCCGCGCAACAAGTCGAGAATCTGGTAATGCCGGGTCCGCGCCGGATGCAAAAAAATATCAAATTGTTGCGCGAGTGCCGCCAGCTCTTCTGGCGAAAGCTTGTGCAACGCATTCAAGTCCACCGAGGCAGGCACATCCTTTTTCCGAGCCGGCGCCCCTTCATTCACTACCGCGGGTACGGTGGCGGACTCTGGGCCGGGATCATTTGCCTCGGTAAGAGGAACCGATTCGCTCATCGTCTCGTCCACAAATTGACCAACAGTCGCGCTTGATCAGCGAGTACGCTCTGGGGTCCGTTATTCCAAACGACGTGATCGGCTCTCTTGATTTTTTCCGGCAGTGGCATTTGCGCGCGGATCACAGTTTGTGACTCCGCTTCGGTCATTCCCGTTCGCCTCATCAATCGTTCCATCTGGATATCTTCTGAGCAAGCCACCACAATCACGCGATCACAAAGCGTGTCACCATCGGTCTCGTAAAGAAGTGGTATATCTGCAAAAAATAATTCAGTGGAATTCCGGTATCTTTCCGCTTCGCCGCTCCAACGCTGGCGAATTGGCGGATGAAGGATTTGTTCGAGATCGCGTCGTTTTTCCGGCGCGTCAAAAACTATCGCCCGGAGTGCCCCTCGATTCAACTCCCCATTTTTTTGAAACACGGCCGGACCAAACCGTGCTCGGATTTCTCCGAGTACCTTCTCGTCGGAGCGGGTCAGCTCGCGGGCCATTGAATCCGCATCAAAAAACCGCGCTTTAGGTATCAGTGCGCGGAGATAGTCTGCAAACGCGGTTTTACCGGTCGAAATCCCGCCGGTAATCCCAATCACACTCATGATTATTGAAACGGTGAATGTTGAATCGGACTTCTCAATGGTGCTTGATCAGCTGTTCTCGTGGTCAGATCCGCTCTTTGCCTGCCCCCTTTGGGTGGGCTCGCCAACACTTCAATTATTATCAGTAAGAATGCGAGTCTGTTTATTCCGCTCGCTCCGCAATTTCCACTTCCCATTTCTCTTCCCAGTAGACGCGTCGTGATTACTTCAATGTCTAATTCTGACTCCTTTAGCCCGGAGAACGGAGTGCGGCTGCGTTACCGGTGTTGTAGTGTCCACTTGCCTACTCCCGAAGACTTTCGGAGTCCTCAGTGGATAGTGAATTTGATATGCGCTAGGGACAGCGCGCGCGCTACAGCATTTCGCGCACACCATCGCATCAGAGTTGAGCGTCCGCTGTCTCAGCGAAATTTGTCTCGCCTAGGCCATTACGGCACCCATGAGCGATCGCTGGCCCAAAAGAAGCAACAAATGTTGTCGGATCAGATCGAACCATGAGCGGGCCTGCGGCGCTGTCGCAAGCCCGGCCACAATCAAATCAAGCCGATCTGCTGCTTAGAACGAGTGCAACAGTCTGATGATCTGTGGCGAATAAAACGCGATCGCGTCAATGACGGCCAAAAATATCGCGACCGCGACCAGCGCGCCAAATCGGCGAGCAGTCCAAAGTGACCCGATGAACGAAAACGGCAATTGAATCAGCCAGAACGGAAGCCACAGGCCCGCGTAAATGGCGATGCTAATGGCTTGGGCACTTCGTTCAACCGCAGATCCTTCTTGCAAATGCCTGCGCGTGTCCACGATCAGCCCCTTGAGAATTCCGGTAATCTGGGAGACCAAACCGATGGTAATAAAAAGAAAGGCAAAGATCCCGAGCACGGCCACGAGCACCGATAGTTGGATAACCTGCGGCAGATACGGAAATGGGAATGGCACCGCCTTGATCTGACGAGCGATCATGTGAATGGGACGCAGATAGGGATTGGACGGGATGCGCGGAACGGTTATTGGAGCGCTGCAATGCGGGCACTGCGTGTCCACCCCTCCGTCTTGTGAGCGCGCTTCCATCTGGCGATTGCATTCCACGCATTTGAACCGGATCGTGTTTTTGCGACGTGTATCCCGGGCGCGGGCAAGAGAATAGAGCCGGGGCGTTTCCTGGTCGTTGCGGCCGATACAGTCGGTCGGCTCGTACGAGGTAATATTATCGCGGAGTGAAGGAGAAGTGCTCATAGAAGCTAGACCGTGAAGCACCTGGCGAGCCAGCGTCAGTGATTGATTGTGAGCCAGCACCAAAACGGTCCAGAAGGCAGCAACCGGTCTATATTTATGATATGTACAATAATAATTAGGTTGCTTTCCGTCCAAATCACCATCTTAGTACTCCATTTGCTCTCTCGTTCACTCCGCACCCCGCTCTTTCTCCGGGTTATCACCCGCGCCACCCGCGTCGCTTTGCTACTTTCTCCCGGCCTTGGTGAAGCTCAGTCGATCACTTTAGTACTACAACTTCCACATCGCCTTCTTTTCGGAGCACGTTCACCCCTACGCCTTCGTCGCTTCTGGTGAGCGAGAGGTCAAGGCAGGCCTCTCCTACCTGCAGTCTTTGGATTGTCACCTGCCGCAGGAATTCCGGCAATACAGGCGCCGAGAGAACGAGTCTTTTCTCCACAGGCAGTACACGGAGTCCTAAGCATCCCTGAAGCAGAAGGAAAACGGCGCCCGCTGCCCACGCCTGTGGGGCACACGCAACGGGATATAACGTAGGCCCTTCTCCGGCACGTCGAATAAAGCCGCAGAAAAGTTCCGGGAGCCGGTGCAAGTCGAAAAAGAGGCTCGCATCAAAGATGCCCGTGAGAATCTTGACGGCCTCATTCATCAATCGATAGCGGCCAAAGCCGGCGGCGATCAACGCGTTATCGTGCGGCCAGATCG
>QHNU01000188.1:0-7870 GCA_003218525.1 Verrucomicrobiota bacterium | reverse complement strand
GATACGACATCGGATTGTACCGTGCTTCCTCGGCAGCCACGGTCCGAACTCCCCATCCAGAGAACGACGTTTTGTGAGTAAGGGTTGCTGCTATTCGACGCGCCCGCTCCTTTTTCGCGATTCCGGCGAAAAGGCAATGACCAGCGTTCGACGTTCGGACGCAACACGGCTGTTTCCTGCCGTCCAAGGCCAGGGCATAGGTGGAGATCTCGTCACACCAGAAGGTTTCATTGAAACGTCGATACAGCGTCTGTGCCTGCCTCGAAAGCTCTTCCGCTCGAGCATTATCCCCCAGAACGCGAGCCAACCCGGCAGCCGCAAGCTTCGCAGCGTAGACGTAACCTTGCACCTCACATAGCGCAATTGGGCCTTCGGCAGGCTGCCCATCCGCGTGAAAAACGGAGTCGTGCGAATCCTTCCAGCCTTGATGGATTAAGCCATGCGGCGAGCGGCGGGCGTACTCTACGAATCCATCGCCATCCAAGTCTCCGTAATGATCGATCCAATTGAGCGCCCGCTCCACATTCGGCCAGATCGACTGGGTGAATTCCAGATCGCCGCTACGCTCGTAATACGCCCCGGCAAGGCTAACGAATAGGGGCGTCGCATCAATCGAACCGTAGTAGCGGCCGAACGGAACCTCACCCAAAGCCGCCATCTCGCCTTTTCGGGTTTCGTGGAGCACTTTCCCTGGCTCAGCGTCTTGTTCTGCGTTTTCGGTATCGGCTTGCGTGGCCGCCAAATATCCGAGTACGCCCCGCGCAAGTGCGGGATTGCACCACAAGCACTCCAAGGCTGTGATAATCCCATCCCGTCCAAATGCAGTGCTGAACCAGGGAACGCCGGCATAGGGATAAGGGCCGTATGCCGTGTCCGTCCGCATCATGTGAAGGTCGGCGACAGATCGATTCAACCAATCGTTGAATTGCTCGTTTGAAGTGAAAATGTCGGTCTCCTCGGCTCGCGCCCCCCGGAGTGCATTGACCGCCTTAGTGACCGACTTGTCATAGAGCCGTGCGGCGTTGGCTGTTCCGTTTCTCGCCACGATCTGCTTCCGGTTCTCGGCACCAGCATCCCTTTCACAGGTAATGGCACAACGGTAGATGGCCTCGCCCCGGCGCTCGAGCACTGCCTTGCACTGGGCCTCGGACTCGGTCAGCCGGCTAGGCGCCGGGTCGAACGCGATTCGCGTACGACGGATGCACCCATCCAATCCCTCATAGGCAAGCAACACTGTATCCCTGGTTACTTGCGAAGGGAGACGGCGCCCGCGCCGTGCGCGTTCCATACCGCGAACCTCGAAGATATCCTTAAAGTCGGCGTCGAATTCAATCAGGAGATCAAGTTCCGCTGGAAGCGGCCCGTAGTTATGAACCCAAAACCGCTCGTACAAAGTCCCCTTCCATAGAACCTTCGATCGGAAGATATGTACGGTCCCTCGTGGAATAACTATCTTGTCGGTACGCAGGAAATCGGGATTCATTAGATCCACGGCCATGATCGCGTTGTCGTCCTTGATCGAAGAGCTTAGGAGCAATGGCCGATTCCCTTCTACCTCCAGGGTGAAGCGGGAGAGAAAGCGAGTGTCTTGATGATAAATGCCAAGCTCATCATCGCCGAATCTCTCGATATCGCCGACTCGGTCGAACACTGCGAACGTGTCGTCATGTTTCAACACCCGAATCTGGTCGTCGATGCGCGGTGACGTAGAGAGGATATAAAAATCGTCTCTGACGGAGATGACTTCCTGGGCCATTTTTTTTAAGCTGCCAGTGTGCTCTTCGATTTGCGCCAGATTATCCGCTCGTAGAATCGCACGTAATCGCTCGCTATAGGGCTCGCTGTAAAGCGCTGGTCGAACACTTCTCGACAGCGTTTGCGGCTGAGCTCGGAGACCCGCTGGACCGCCTGAACCACATCGTCGAGTTCTTTAACAATGAAACCTGTGCGGCCCTGTTCCCTTACTTCCGGAACCGACCCGCTCTCGTAGACGATGACGGGCGTGCCGCACGCCATTGTCTCGATCATCACGAGCCCGAAAGGGTCCGGCCAGTCAATCGGGAAGAGCACCGCGTAGGCATTCCCCAGAAACTCTTCCTTCTCGCCATCACCGATCTCTCCGACGAACTCCACACGAGAGTCCCGCAGCAATGGCTGCACCACGCCATCGAAATAATCTTTATCAACCCAATCCATCTTTGCGGCAATCTTCAACGGCATGTTCACTCGCTTCGCGATCTCAATTGCGCGATCGCCTCGCTTCTCAGGCGAAATCCGCCACACGCAGGCGGCGATCAGCCGCGCTCGAGTTACCGAGTCACCGCTTGCGAAAAGCGTCACGTCGTGACCTTGTCGAACTAATTCCTCCGTCAGATAAGACACAATCCGCTCCGTTCCTCCATAGTATTTGGGAGGCACACTCTCGTAGAGGGGTGCTACCTGAGCGATTCGCATACTGCTCCAAATCGATCTGACGCGATTAAAATTGGCGACCAATCGCGAGCGTCAAGCGCGATCTGATCTCTCCATCTGATGAATTCTGACGCTTTCGAGCTCGAGCGACGCTAGTGTTCGCCTTGTTCTCGAGCGGAACTGTTCAGATCGGCTTTCGATACACGTGTTGCGTCTTCGTCCTAACGTATCCCAGCCGCTCGTAAAATGGATGCGATTCGGATCGGGTAATGTTACTGCGCACGGAAAGCTGCTCTAGACCGCGCTCGGCCGCCCAGCGTTCAACTCGTCCCACCAGTCCCCGGCCAATCCCTCTAGCTCGTTGATCCGCCGCTACCACCAGACCTATGATCTCGCACTGAAGCCCCGACTCCAATACGTATTGCTCCGAAGCGTGAACCCAACCCACCACGCCGGTTATTTCGGCAACCACAACGAGATGCTCCGAGCGGCTTAGTAAGTACTCCAGCCGAGCCGCCGCCGTTTTAGCCGTAATCGGGTACCCGAGAATGCCGCTCAACTCTGCGATCCGAACTGCGTCAGCAACAGTTGCCGAACGAATGGTTGCCAGGTCGTTCTCTCGGCTACTCGGCATTGATGACATAGGTGTAGCGCGTGTGGTTCTTCCTGTCTCAAGCTTCACTTCAGTTCACTCTTTGAAAATAGTTCAAGCATCTCTCGCTCTGAGGGAGGTTGCAGGACATTATTTGTCGCAAAGTCGTCAGCCTGGGGATAACTGGTATTTCTAATGCGTTCCGCAGCCTTCTTTAGGTTGTAGGAAGTATGCCGCAACTGAATATCGTCGGGCCCAAGTAATAGCCAATAGGCGCCCGGCTTCCCAAATGGCATTCCCACACTGCCGGCATTCACAACTCGAAGCTTTGCGATTGTTCGGTCGAATTGCATGTGGGTATGACCGCAAATGACCAGCCGAACGTTGAGTCCTTCAAAGATCGGCCCGAGAAGATCTTCAGAAGTAAAGCGGGTAAATACGTCCGTGTCCTTACGCGGCGTTGCATGGCAAAAGAGCACCTGGCCTATCCCTGGAATCTCAAGGCGAAGGGTTAGTGGCCAGCTCGCCAACAAGCGTTCATCTTCAGGAAGAAGCTGCTGCGCATTCCAGCGCGTGACCTCTCGAAACCGCTCCGGAACCGCGCTTGTCTCCTTGCCTGTCCTCGTTGCAACCACCTCACGGTCGCCATTGCCATGGATAAACTGCACTGGAATATCCAGTTCGAGCAAAGCCCCTAGTGTTTCGCGTGGCATGGGGCCGGGAACCACATCGCCTCCGACGATTACCCGATCGACGTGTGCGCTGTGAATATCGTCAAGGACCGACTCGAGTGCGGGAAGGTTTCCATGAATATCGTAGATTGCGGCCGTGCGCATAAGCTAGAATTCTACCTAAAGCTGATCTTCATCGCAGTCGAACCGATTGCTACACGGGTCCTACGCGCCACGACATCACAGCACGCGGTTAGTCCATTCGCCAAACTGCTGGTCATGGTAATGACCGGCACAGCATTCTACTCACCACTCTGTCAGCTGCGCCGCAGCGCGTCTCCTAAAAACGCGACTACAGCTCACTTCTTATACAGCGGAACTTCTGGTAGTTCCGGTGGAACTACCTCTTCTTCATCGGAAAGGTTGACGGGCTCACCGGCGGGTGTCACCAAGTGTGCCGTCACGAAAATGACCAGGTTGCGCTTAATATGCTGGTCGACATTGGTGCGAAATAGTCGCCCGACGATCGGTATATCGCCGATAATGGGTGTGCGGTCCTCGGTCTTCTGCACGTCTTCGCGCATCAAACCGCCGAGCACTACTGTTGATCCATCATAAACGCTGACACTGGTCGTGACTTTGCGGGTACTAAAGATCGGCTGATTGATCACGTTCGGAGTGAGAAGAACACTGGGGGAACTCAGCAGCGTTGTTATTCCAGTCAGTGGGTTCATACTAGTCGTAGGAGCAACTGTTCCAAAAATCGGACTGCCATAGTTAATGAAGCCTTCAAATTCCACAACCTGAGGGACAAGGTTGAGATCAATGGTAACTCCGTCCGGTCCTACGACGGGTTCGACTTCCAGGGTGACGCCGGTGTTACGTGTTTCAAACTGGGTCGGAGTCGTCGGGGTCACGACGTTAACTTGAACCGTCCCGGTTCCGCCCGTTCCGCCACTGATCGTGGGGACCTGGGGCGGGGTAAATTGCGTCGGGTAACGGAATTCTCTGACGATTTCGATCACGGCGCGCTGCCCACTCTTGGTTGTGACCCGCGGAGCCGACAGGAGATCAACTCCTTTCTTCTGGTTCAGCGCACGAATGACGACTTGGAATTGAGGATCGGTGAAGACGCCGGCCAATCCGAAGATGCCGGGCGCGACAGCTGTTGCACCCATCGAGGGGAACAAAAGCGCGTCGATGGCGTTCGCGCTGATCGCGAAATTGCCGCTGCGATTACCAGCCGTGACTGGATCTTGGCCGATAGGAACGCCGTTGGCGTTGAATGGAAAATTGGCTGGGTCGACGGGTGTTCCAGTACCCGCAGTGCCACCGGAACCGAACACTTTGTGACCTCCAATATTGAACGGGCCAAGCAACCAATCAAAGCCCAGTTCCTTTAGGTTGTTTTGTGTGATTTCGATGAATTTCGATTCGATCTCGACCTGTTTGGGTCCGGCGACGTTGGCCTGTTCCACCAGAGCATCGACTAGTTCAAGATTGTCCACAGTATTTCGGACGATCAAACGGCTGCTCTGCGGCAGAAAATGGGCACTTGCTCCGGGTGGAAAAGGGACGCCCTGGCTCTCGAGAAATTCACGCGCGCCCTCGCGATTCACCAGCAACTGCCCGCCAGTAGACTCTTGCGTGTCTTTCCCGGTACCGGCGGCGGCAGCGGCGCCAGCTCCCACGCGGGTTGCCGCCCGATTGAGCGCGCTCGCGCTGATGTTCACCGTGCTACTAATGAATCCCGGCGGGACGCGGTATTCTTTGGTGATCAGCTCATTGCTTTGTTCGCTGAGCGGAATAATTAAAACTGCGTAGGGCTCGACCTTTACTTTCAATCCTGCCTGGCTCGCGATATAGCGCAACGCTTCACCCAGCGGTATTTGGTTGAGCGTCAGAGTGATTCTCGCCTCGGCCGGATTGACCGGAGCTAGTGATGGTGTTGCCGGGGTAACCGCTGGCGCGGGCGCCGGAGCGACAACCGTCGCGGGAGGCGGCGCGCTTTCCCCCGGCGGCAGCGCGCCCGTCGGCGCCGGGGAAGCGAGCGCTTCTCCTGCCGTAGTTGTGCCGGTGACGGGCGTCGGCTCATTCGAGCGACCGATCGAGTGCAAGCGCAACACGATATCGACACCGCGCCGCCCTTCCGGGCTCGGATCGTTGGCAGCCGCCTGCTGACGCACAAAATCGATGGCTTCGCGAATACTGGCGTCGCGAAATTCGACTCGTGGAATGATGATTGAGTTCAGCTTATTATTGATGCGGGCCGTGCCGGTCGCGTCCCGCTGCAACGCTTCAACCACCGGCCCGACGGCCTGTCCGTACTGACGGACCGGCTGTTCCCAACCATGCTCGAGCTGCCACATGGCACGGCCGCGCGTCTCGTTATAAGCCTCCTCACCATAGCGATATTTCGTGTTATCAATCCGCTCCTGCCCTCGGCGTGCCGCGGTGTTGTAGGGATCCAGTTTAAGCACCTGATCGTAACGTTTCATCGCCAGATCGTAGCGACCAGATTGATAGAAGCCTTCCGCTTCAGTTAGGAGCCGTTTGACTTCCTCGACCTTAGCGAGGAATTTCGGGCCCATTGTTTTGTTGATGTAACCAGGGTCGCGTAAATGGGCGAGTAAGGTAGCCGCTTCCTTGCATCTCGGATTGTAACGATCGCTCAAAATTTCGGTCAGAATTGCCTCAGCTTCGGCGTATTTACCCTCAGCCATGCGTTGTTCCGCCAGTCTCACACCGCTTTCGCAGAACCCCTCCATGGCGCGTTCGTACGATCTCCCGGTTGCCTTCGAATCGGAGACGTAGGTCAACGCCAGGCGGAAATCCTCATGCGCTTGGGCGAACTCCTTCCGCCCTAATTCGCTCTGAGCGCGAGTGATTGCCTGGTCGCCGTGCGGTGCTTGCGATTGACGCCGTGCCACTTCGCGTTCAGCGATGGTTTGGACTGTTTGTGCGCGCGACAACGGCGCACCGATTATGAGTCCCAACAGAATCAGCCGGGACAAGGCGGAGAAGTGTTTCATGGGCTAACGGGTTAGGGCGCGAGCAGTCCGATTTCAATCGGCGCCTCGGGCTTTTGGCTGCTCGTGATCACCGCTTTGGTCGGCTGAACGTCGATCAGCTTATATTTGATATCCGTCTCTGGGGGCAATGAAAATTCCTGATCTTTTTTAACAACGAATTCCCGCCTTCCCTTCCAGGTATAGACCAACGTTACAACTGAGGCGGGCGAGGTTGCGACCTTCTCTTTTACCAGGGTGACTTGGTCAAAAGTATCGACGTTCTCCAGAGTTAACTCCGAGACATCGACGTTGGTGCCGTATTGGTTCCGCTCGAACTTCTCCTTGAACGTTGAAACGCGGTAAGGCGTGCCGGCAATCATGTCGCCTATTCTTACGAATTGAGTCGGTTCCTTCAGATCGATGGTGTTAATTCCAAAGGTGTGTTCCATTCTCGAAGCGAAAACGAACCGGAACGATTCCTGCGTAAATGACTTCAGCTTCAACTTTGTGACGTAATCCGGATGCGAGTTTCGATCCGTCGGATTGGTGTGCCCCTCCCACTCATCGAAATTGGTGAAACCATCGCCATCGGGATCCTGCTCGAGCACATCGCCATCCGCGATCGGTAAACCGAATTGCTCGAACCATTCGTTCGGCACTGGGGGATGCACTTCCGTCGTATGCAAAGTCGCCGGCTGGCCGTCAGCGCCGATGAAATGCTTCTCCGGAACGAATAGCCCGGAACGTCCGCTAAACGTCCATTGTGGCGGCTGACGCAAATGCTGCGCTGTCGTTTCCACAGCCGTTGCTTTTCCCGGCGGCGTCGCCGGCAACTGTGGCGGCCGCGATAGTCTGGTCGCGAATTGTTCGCTGAAATGTATCGCCCGGTAACAAATCCAGACCCCGGAGAGCAATAGGATCGCGGTGGCGGCGCCGAGTGCGACGCGTTCGTAATTTTTCCGCACCCAGTCCAACAAGGTGTGAAGTCAACTATCTCGACCCGAGCCGAGACATCGATGTGTTCGTTCCCGACGATGAAATTCAAGGCGGCCGGAGGTGAAGCGGAACTGGTCGGGCTGGGCGGTGCGGTCGCTGTCGTATTGATCGCCGAATTCGAGGTCGCGTTTGCCGTCTCAGTCGCCCCGCGTTCCCGTGGCGGGCCTTTCTCTTTCTGATTTTTGACG
>QHNU01000067.1:596-23104 GCA_003218525.1 Verrucomicrobiota bacterium | reverse complement strand
GGATTACAACGACATTTATTGGAAAGCCGATCCCTGTCATCCTAGCGATCTCATCGCCGCGCCGCTGGCGTTGTGCGAGAGCGAAGGCCTCAGCGGCAAAGATCTGATTCTTGCCACCATCATCGCTTACGAAATCGAAATGCGTTTTTGCGAAATAGGTCGGCCGGGCGTGCGCGAATACGGCTGGCATCATGCCACGCTGAGTGCGTTCGCCGCGCCGGTCGCAGCGGGTCGAGTGTTAAATCTCACGCCGGAACAAATGGTCTCCGCCATCGGCATCAGCGCGTCGCGAACATTTTGTCCCGGCGCGGTCACAGCCGGCAAATTGACCAATATGAAGAACACGGTCGATCCGTGGGCAGGGCGAATGGGTGCGGAGAGCGCGCTTCTGGCTCGCGAGGGTTTTTCCGGTCCCGAGCACATCATCGATGGCAAGGAGGGATTGTTCGCCGTGTTCCATCACGTGCAGTACAAGGGACAACCAGCTACGTTTGATTCCGAGGCGTTGGTCGCGGCCCTTCCCGACTCAAACAAGTCTCACTACCGCATCCTTGATTGCGGCATGAAGAGTTTCCCGATCGAGGCACTCAGCCATTCGCCACTCACCGCCATGATGAAGACAGTAAAAGAACACCAGATCGAAGCCGAGGACGTAAAGGAAATCAAAGTAGAAGTGATCGCTCGGGCCGCCGACATCCTTGGCGACCCGCACAAGTATCGACCAAACTCCAAAGAAACCGCCGATCATTCGCTGCCTTATTGCATGGCCGTCGGACTGGTGGACGGCATGGTGACGCCGCTGCAGTTTCGCGAGGAACGCGTGCTCGATAAGTCGCTCATTCCGATCATGGACAAGGTCAAAGTGGTAGCTAACGAAGAGTTCGAAGCGCTCTTTCCCAAGTTCCAGCCGAGTCGCGTCACCATCAATACCAACAGCGGCGCGTCACATTCCACTCGTGTCGATGTTCCCAAGGGGGATCCGCGCGATCCTATGACGGAGGATGAAATCGCGGTAAAATTCACGGCGCTTGGCGGCGATGTCATCGGCAAAGATCAATGCAAAGAGTTGCAGAGCTTCATCATGAATCTTGAAGCCGCCAAGAATCTAGATGACCTCTTTGAGCTGACCACGGCTCGCGGCTAGCCAGTATGATATTAAAACTCGGCGAAGATTGTAGCCGCCCCGCTCTGTTCGCCGCGCCGAAGTGCAACGGAGGTGGGTCGGGGCGTCGCTACCCACAGAACACGGCGACGGAGCGCCGTGGCTACAAGGAATGCGAGAAAAGTCCGCGATGGCGAGACGCCATCGCCAAGTCACCGCGGCGACCACTACGCTGAACTACGCGTTCGCACTACCCGCGTCGTCCGAACCAAATTGGATGCCCTGTGCGAGGGGAAGCTCGGTCGAGAAATTGATCGTGTTCGTTTGGCGTCGCATGTAACTCTTCCAGGAATCGCTCCCGCTTTCGCGTCCGCCGCCGGTCTCTTTCTCGCCGCCGAAGGCGCCGCCAATCTCCGCGCCGCTAGTTCCAGTGTTCACATTGGCGATGCCGCAATCGCTCCCGGCCGGGCTGATAAATTTTTCGGCCTCACGCATGTCGTTGGTAAACACGGCGGATGTCAGGCCTTGGGGCACGCCGTTGTTAATCGCGATTGCTTCGTCGAAATCGCGATAGGTCATTAAATAAAGTAGTGGTCCGAAGGTTTCATGACACACAATCTCGAAGTCAGGCTTTGCGTTCGCCAGACACGGCGTCATGTAGCAGCCGCCCGGATATTGAGGACCCTCGAGGCGCTCCCCACCGTAAAGAACTTCGCCGCCTTCATCTTTCAGTCGCTGGATGGAATGCTGCACCATGTCGACCGCATTCCTATCGATTAATGGACCCATTAGCGTTTTCTTATCGAGAGGGTTGCCAATCGGCACCGTTTTGTAAGCAGCCAAGAGTTTCTTGCGCACTTTGTCGGCGACCGATTCGTGCATGATGACGCGCCGCGTAGACGTACAGCGTTGGCCAGCCGTGCCGACCGCGCCGAAGAAGATCGATTGCGTCGCCATGTCGAGGTCGGCGCTGGGACAGACGATGAGCGCATTGTTGCCGCCAAGCTCCATGATCGTTCTTCCCAGCCGGCCATGAACCGCTTTCGCCACATTCAAACCCACGTCGCGGATATGAGTGGAATGCGGCGATCGTCGGCAAGTTTTTGGCCGACGGTTTTGCGGTCGCCAATGAGCAACGCAAAAATCGCCGGATCGGCGCCGGTCTCGCGACAAACGCGCTCGGCAATTTTCGTGACCGCAATAGCGCTGAGCGGTGTTTTCTCCGAAGGCTTCCATACGGTCGAATCGCCACAAACTGCAGCCAGCGCCGCGTTCCACGACCAGACCGCTACCGGAAAATTAAAGGCGGTGATGACGGCCACAATGCCGAGCGGGTGCCATTGCTCCATCAAACGATGGTTGGGCCGCTCCGACTGAATTGTCAGGCCATACAACATCCGTGACTGGCCCACGGCCAAGTCGCAGATGTCGATCATCTCTTGTACTTCGCCTTCGCCCTCGGCGACAATTTTCCCGGACTCGAGCGCGACAAGCTGCCCAAGCTCGTGTTTAAAGTCGCGCAAGGCGTTGCCGAGACGTCGAACGGTTTCGCCGCGCACCGGGCCCGGCGTTACTCTCCACTTCAAAAATGCTTCCTGTGCGCGGGCGACGGTCGCGTCATAATCCTCATTGGATGCGGTGTGAATGCTGGCGAGACGTCTTCCATCGATGGGCGAGATTTTGTCGATTTTGGTCCCGCTCCCGCGCCATTCACCAAAAAAGACACCGGGATTGTCATCGGCGATCCCGAGCTTTTCGAGGACAGGCTGCATGTTAACGGTGGATAGGGCGCTCTGCGCGCGATGCTGAAATCAGGGCGACGAAGCGGTCTGAAACAACCAAAGATTGCTGAGGACAGCGGCCTCTACAACAACACTGGTTCATTTTTGCAACCGCTGGCAATGCCGACGCAATAAATCCATTGCTTCGCCCACTACCTGATTGCTGATATCGAGCGCAGGACGAAAACGAATCGAATGCTCGCCTGATTTCAAAACCAGCAACCCGGCATCGAACAATTCGCGCCAGAGATGATCGCGCGTTTTCGCGTCCGGCAAATCGAAGGCAATAAACAGCCCGCGACCTCGCACTGCCGAAATGAGAGGACACTCCTGCTGCAGCCCAAGCAATTGCTGAAGGAAATACGCACCCACCTTCGCCGCATTTTCGAAAAGGTTTTCGCGCTCGATGATGCGGAGAAAATGCGTCGAGCGAACCATATCGGTGAGATTGCCACCCCAGGTTGAGTTCAACCGGCCGGGTAAACAAAAAGCGTTGTCTTTTACCTCGTCGAGGCGTGGTCCGGCCATGACGCCACATGCCTGGACCTTTTTGCCGAAGGCGAGCAGGTCCGGTTTCACATCAAAATGCTGACAGCACCAGGCGCGACCGGTCGTGAAGCCGGTTTGCACTTCATCGAAGATCAGCAGGATATCGCTTTCGTCGCAAATCGCGCGGAGTTTGCGCAACCATTCACCCCGAAAATGATTGTCGCCGCCCTCGCCCTGGATCGGCTCGATGATGACGGCAGCGATATCTCTTCCGCGTTCGTGGATAAACTTCCGAATTTCCACTTCCGATTTTTTCTCCCGCTCCACCACGTCCCGTTCACGTTCTGATTCCGGCAACGAAAAATCGATCGATGGGCTGGAGACGCGCGGCCAGTTAAATTTCGCGAACAAATCTGTTTTGCGCGGATCGGTGTTGGTCAAACTCATGGTATAACCAGAACGACCGTGAAAGGCGCGGCGGAAATGCAAAATCTCCGTGCCGCGCTCGCCGAGACCTGCAGCCATATTCTTACGAACTTTCCAATCCATCGCGGCCTTAAGCGTGTTCTCGATGGCAAGTGCGCCGCCTTCGATAAATAGATAATGGGCGAGCGGAGGGAGGCCGGCCACTCGTGACAAGGTGCGGACAAACTCGGCATAGGCATCGGAATAAATATCAGAGTTCGCGACCTTGGCCTTGGCAGCGCGCAACAGGTCGGCTTTAACTTCCGGCTGATCGAAGTGCGGGTGATTAAAGCCCACTGTCAGCGAGCCAAAGAAACCATATAGATCGATCAAGCGGTGACCGGTAGCGGCGTCATACAAATAAGACCCGCGGCTTTTTTCGAGGTCGATGACGATCTTAAAACCGTCGAGGAGGATATGCTGCTCGAGCTCATGCAGCACGTGCGACGCGTCAACGCGATCTGCTTTTTTGCTCCCAGTCGAGCGGCGTTGCGAAACCTGCGTCGCCTCAGTGAGCATGGGTGGGATACTCATCTGTCGATAATAGCTGTCGTGGCACGCTTGGTCAATTCGCACCGGCCTGGGAAACAGAACGCATGCAAGCGTTGACTCCATCATTGCAGCGTCCGCTGCGCTCAGCGAATACAGGCTGTCTTCAATCAAATGCGCTGGAGACAGCGCACACTATAGCGCGCAGCGTTTGTAGCGTCGCTGGGCTCAGTAAACTGACGAAACAGCAGATGGAGACACTGGTAGGGGCGAGTCCGAACCAGACTGGCAAGGTCAACCTCGCAAAAGCTGTCGAAATCAAGCGCGGCTAGACGATTCCTTCGCCCAAGTCTGCATGCTTACCCGCCAATAATTCCTGCGTTAGATCGAAGCCCGCCCGATCCACATTTCGTGATGTACCGGCGAAATGATGATCGATTCGCATTTTGGCGGAGCGACAAAAATAGTTTGCGACTGACAAAATCTCATGGGCCGGTTCGCCCCGATCGATTTTGTACTGGGCAAACGAACAGGTGGCGCTAATGGCAAAAAGTTCGGTTGCGATTCCAACGAAGCGCGAAAGCAACAATTGCTCGCGATCGAGTTTCGGACCGAAGCGGGTCATGGCGTGAAATAATCCGCGGGCTAAACGTTTGCTCGTGCGACTCGCATAGTGGACGTGCGCACGCAGATCATCCTGGACGCCCTTGAGTTCGCCGGCGCTGCCGGGTAGCCATTGTTTTGGGTACCATGCGACGTAGAATTTTCCTGAGGTAAACACCGCCTTCAATCTCTCCGATGTCGGTAGCTGCGTGTTAAAAATTGCGCCTCCGACTTTGAGGTGCGGATCCAGCGCCTCACGGGCGACGAATAGGCGCATGATTTCGCTCGAGCCTTCAAAGATCGTATTGATTCGGCAATCCCGCAGGAACCGTTCTACCGGAATTGGTTCCTCGCCGCGACCAGCAAGTGATTGCGCCGTTTCGTAGCCGCGCCCACCCCGCACTTGCATTGCCTCATCAGCGAGTCGCCAGGTCGTTTCCGTCGCCCACATCTTGCACATGGCAGTTTCGATTCGCAGATCGCCCGACTTGCGATCGACCAGCGCGGATGTGAGAAAGGTCATCGCTTCCATCGCGAAGATACTGCCCGCCATCTCAGCAATTTTTCCAGCGATCGCATAATGCTGTCCGATCGGTACCCCCCACTGGACGCGTTCCTTCGCCCATTTCCGGCAAATCTCGAGCAACCGCTTCGACAAACCGACGCACGCTGCTGGAATCGTTAGCCGTCCGGTGTTGAGCGTGGTCAGCGCAACCTTCAACCCCTGCCCCTCCTTCGCGATCATGTTTTCGCGCGGCACGCGGACGTTCGTGAATTTCACGACGCCGTTGTAAAGGGCCCGCAGTCCCATGAAATGGCAGCGGTAGGTAATCTCCAGGCCGGGCGAATCTACATCGACGATAAAGGCGGTAATCTGTTTGCGTTCCTTGCCTTTAACGATCTTCGGCGGCGTCTTCGCCATCACCACCAACACGCCCGCTTTGACACCGTTGGTGCACCAAAGTTTTTCGCCGTTCATGATGAAGGCCGAGCCGTCATCGGTTGGGTCCGCCCGTAAACTCATGTTTGCCGGATCGGAACCGGCGTTCCACTCCGTCAGGGCAAAGGCCGAAATTTCCTTTCGCGCAACTCGCGGCAAATATTTTCGCTTCTGCTCTTCTGTTCCGAACAGCAGAAGCGGCTGCGCGACGCCGATTGACTGGTGCGCCGAGACCAACGCAGTCAAATTTTCGTCCCAGCTACCGAGTAGCATCGCAGCGCGCCCATAATTCACTTGCGACAAACCAAGACCTCCGAACTGCTGCGGAATCTTGACGCCAAACGCGCCCATTTCGAAAAGGTCGTCGATGTTTTTTTGCGGAATTTCCCCGGTCCGATCGATCTCGTCTGCATCGACATGATCGCGCAGATAGGTTTTCAACTTCTCGAGGAATCCTTCTCCCTTGGCACGGTCTTCATCGCTCTGCGCCGGATATGGGAAGATGCGATCGAAATCATAGCGGCCGATGAACAGGTTACTGGCGAAGCTGCCACGTTCGTCCAGGGGATCGCGCGAACTTTCGGCCAGCTCAAGCGCAGCCGCCTTTCCGGCCGACATTTTCGAAGTGTCGATTAGCGGCGCTGACCCCGATCTGGCCGAAGATTCCTTTGCTCCGGTTTCTGCTTTGACCTGTTCGGGCGGCGCTTCGAGCGGCGGTTTCATATCACTGACATGGACAATTCGATTTAGTCATCCGAGCAACGCCCAGAAGTCTCTCATTAGCTAATAGCAAGAGATGTCTCGGCTCCGCTGACAAGCGGGTTTTTGCCCAGCGATTTCATTTAGGAACATAGGCTTTCAGCCTGTGCGGCCAACAGCCATGCGGCCTGATGTTTGCGGTCCGGGGGCAAATACCCGCTGGGCACAAACAGAATGTCTATGTTCCGCTCGAGCCGGGCCACATCAGCTTTCATAAAATCTGGCTCCGTCTCGAGCGTGCTTCTTCAGAATTTCTGCCGCCGTAAATTTGTCGTCGCGTTGTGCCAGCCGTTCCAGTTCTTCAACGATTTTCTTGATTCCCTGATTTTCCGCGAACCGGAGCGGCCCACCGCGATAGGCCGGAAACCCCGTTCCCAAAATCATGCCGTAATCGGCATCTTCCGGTGAGGCGACCACCTTCTCTTCCAGACACCGTGCTGCCTCGTTGACGATTAAGAGGATGAGCCGATGCTCAATGGTATTTTCAGCCTCATTCTGGACGGAACCGCCATCCCTCCACTGATCGAGCTGCGTATTTGGCGTCTGCGATTTGCCTTCGTAACGATAAAATCCGGCCCCGGATTTGCGCCCAAGTAAATTGGCGGCCCGCATATGCCGCAATATTTGAGGAGCTTCATCGCGGAGGCCGAAAGCGCGATGAAGCGTGTCGGCAATATCGGCAGCGACATCGACGCCGATTTCATCAATCAATCGCAGCGGACCCATTGGCATTCCCCAGTTCGTAACCGCCTGGTCAATCTGCTTCGCGTCAACGCCCGCTTGGAAAAGGCTGGCTGCATCAATCAGATACGGAAACAACACTCGGTTTACCAAAAAGCCGGGGCTATCGCGGACGACCACCGGAATTTTTGCAATCTGACGCGTGAAGGCGAGTGCGCGTTCAATCGTCTCATCGGACGTCTCGGTTCCGACAACTACTTCAACCAATTTCATTCGGCTGACCGGGTTGAAAAAATGCAATCCGATAACGCGATCAGGTCTTTCTGTTTCGGCAGCGAGTTCGGTGATTGGTAAGGCAGAAGTATTTGTCGCAAGAATTGCGGCATGCGGTGCCTTTTGAGCGAGATCACGAAAAATTTGCTTCTTGATTTCCAGCGTTTCGGAAGCCGCCTCAATCGCCACCTGGACGTCGCGCATTTCGATCGGCACACTGGAAGCGACAACGCGGGCGCGACCCTCCTTTGCTTTTTCCTCTGACATGATGCTGCGCTTGACCGCATCTGCATAAGTTTTCTCGATATTAGCCAAGGCGCGACTCAACTCTTCGACACCGACATCACGCAAAATCACCGACACTCCATGCGAACTCAGCCATTGCGCGATACCACTGCCCATTACGCCCGCGCCAATCACGGCGGAATGCGCGATTTTCTGCATGGGAGCTTTCGATTTTCCTTTCTTGTACTTCTGGGCCAGGAAAAAATTGCGAATTAAATTCTGAGTCGCGTCGGTTTTGCCCAACTCCACGATTCCTTCGAGCTCCATCCGCAATGATTCATCAACCGAACCAGCAAGACCTTTCTTGATGACTTCGAGGGCGCGTGCTGGCGCCTTATTTCCGCCCCCAGCCGGAGCGGAGATGCGCTCCGCCGAGTCCAGAGAGGCCGCTGGGAACCGACGCTTTCCACTCCGCAACTTCTGTTTCGCCACATCGAGCAACACCGCGCGCGGCACGATCTCGTCAACGAGGCCAAGCTGTCGTGCCTCGTGCGCGCCGTAGAGTGTTCCTTTCAAGATCACCTCCGCCGCTTTCTCGGGACCGATCAGCCGTGGCAATCGCGTCGAACCGCCCCAGGCCGGAATTAATCCAAGCGTTGTCTCCGGCAGACCGATCCGCGTCGCCGGTTCATCGCTTGCCACGCGCCAATCGCACGCCAGCGTGATCTCGTAGCCCCCGCCAGCGCAGGCGCCGTGAATGGCCGCGCAGGTCGGAATTTTCAATGCCGCCAGCCGATTGAACACGCGCTGGCCTTCACCAATGAAAGCGTGCAGCTCGCCGGTTCGCGCCTGCCGCAACAACGTTTTCAGATCCGCCCCAGCGATGAAAATCGACTTCTTGGCCGACGTGACGATAACGCCCTTAAGTGAACGCTCGTTTTCAATGAAATCGAGATGCTCATTGAGATCACGAATTGTCGCAGCGTCGAAGATGTTCGCTCCTGAATCCGGCCGGTCAAAAGTGAGCAGGCAAATCGCGTCCTCTCCGATCTCACGACGAATCATCTGCACCGCCTCCGTGACTGCCATCGCATTCATATTGTCCCGTTCCCTACAAAATCCAAGTTGTAGTTGCTGAATTGCTTCGTGCCATTGCGCCTCTGCGGACGCAGTGCTACAAACGTCCGGCTCTCGCGCAAACACGAACCGGATTAGCTCCTTATGGTTGGCAAAATCCTTATCCCAGAAATCCAAAGTCTGATCAGGGCCCGCGACTTCACCGGGCTGCGCGAACTTTTTTCCGATTGGCCGCCAGCCGATGTCGCCGAAGTGATCCTCGATATGCCCGAGGACGATCAGGTGATCATTTTCCGGGTTCTTCGGGCTGCGCTGGCGGCCGATGTTTTTGAGTATTTGGACATCGACGCGCAGCAACAACTTCTGCGCGCGATGGCACACGAGCAGGTCGTTGCCATTTTGAATGAAATGTCGCCCGATGACCGGACGGCGTTGTTGGAGGAATTACCCAGTGCCGCGGCGCGGCAATTGATCCAGCTGCTGACTCCGGAGGAACGGAAAGTTGCCCAGTCGCTACTCGGCTATCCGGAAGGAAGTGTCGGCCGTTTGATGACCCCGGATTTTGTCGCGGTCCGTGAACATTGGACGGTCAAGGAGGTGCTGGATTACGTGCGCGAACACGGGCGGGACAGCGAAACGCTCAATGTCATTTACGTGGTGGATGAGCGCGGCAAACTGATCGACGACTTACGGATTAGGGAGTTCTTGCTCAAGCCCTTGAGCACAAAGGTCAGCGACATCCGCGATCGGACATTCGTCGCACTCAAAGTGAATGATTCGCAGGAAGAAGCGCTGAACGCCTTCCGGAAGTACGACCGCGCCGCTTTGCCGGTGGTGGATTCTAATAACGTGCTTGTCGGAATTGTGACGAGCGATGACATGCTTGACGTCGCTGAGGAGCAAGCGACGGAAGACATCCAGAAACTCGGTGGCATGGAAGCGCTGGACGAGCCCTACACGACGATTCCGCTCCTTCGAATGGTAAAGAAACGAGCCACCTGGTTGATCATTCTATTTCTCGGTGAAATGCTGACCGCCACCGCCATGCAGGGTTATAACAGCGAGATAGAAAAGGCGGCGATCCTTGCCATGTTTTTGCCCCTGATTATTTCCAGTGGCGGCAATTCCGGATCGCAAGCTACCACACTCGTGATCCGCGCAATGGCTCTCGGCGAATTGCGGTTGCGGGACTGGTTTCGGGTCGTCCGAAAGGAATTACTCTCGGGAATTTCCCTCGGGTTCATTCTTGGAACCATTGGGTTTTTCCGCATCACGCTATGGCAATACTTGCACATTTTTGACTATGGCAAGTATCACTGGCTGGTCGCTTTCACGGTTGGTGCGGCGCTTGTGGGAGTTGTGTTGTGGGGCACTCTGAGCGGGGCGATGCTTCCATTTCTATTGCGTCGTTGCGGGCTCGATCCAGCGGCATCATCCGCCCCATTCGTGGCGACGCTGGTCGATGTGACCGGATTAGTTATTTATTTCAACGTGGCCTTGTTCATCCTTCGCGGCACGCTGCTATAACTGAACCGGCTAGCTCTTGATCGAAACCCACTCGTTACGCGCGCGAGAATCTGCGACGGCTTGGACGACGCGCATGTAACGAACGCCATCCTCAAATGAAGGATGCGGCCGCAATTCGCCGCCCGATTTTACCGCGTTCAGAAAATCATCTTCGACTGACCATTCCCGCGCAAGCTCCCTTGGAATTTCCACCTCGTGCAGGGCGCGATCACCCAGGCGCGCCGCGTGAACGGTGTCGGCTGTAAAATCGTAAACCAAAGTCCCCGCCGAACCATAGACCTCCATTCGGTCGCCGGTGGCCTGGGCGTGGATTCCACTGAATTCGAGCGCGCCTTCGGCGCCATTCGCGAAACTACACAGGACTGAGAGTGCATCGGGTATGATCACATTGTAGCCTTGGCGATCCGGATAAAGAATTCTTCCGCGAGCAAAAACGCCGTCAATATCTCCAAACCAGCGATTCAGAACTTCAACATAAATTCCGAGACTCAGAACGTTTAACCCACTGAGCTCGATGCGCTGGCGCCAATGAGCCGGTGCGTTCGGATCCAAATAGTTTCCGTGAAAGCTCTGCAGCCGAATCGTATGCGGTTCGCCGATGTGATCTTCGGCCAGCAACCGTTTTACGACCAAATCGCCACGCATCCCATAGGGTGGCGGACAAATCATTGTCACGAGATGGGGGAAGCGGCGCGAGGTCGCCAGCATTTCCTCCGCTTCGGCACGATCATTCGCCATTCGCGCCTGGCAGAAAACGTGTTTTCCCGCTTCCAGCGCCGAAATCGTCACGGCCGAGTGCATGTAGGGCGGTGTCCCGATCCAGATGATGTCGATGTCGGGCAAAGCGACCAGCTCCGGCCAATTTTGCATCGGCACGGCTTCGGGCACGCATTCCCGCGAAAACTTTTCCGAACTCTCATAGGTCGAATTCGAGACCGCGACGATCTCCACGTCGGATCGCTTTTGCAGACCCGGCAAATGCCGCGTCCGCACGATCGCTCCCGCGCCGACCAACCCGATTCGCAACTTTCGATTACCGTTTCGAGTCATAGGCCGCGAATAATGAAAAGCTTTGACCGCAACCCGCTGTCGCCGTTCAAGAATCGCTTGACCGTCACAGGTCTCAGAACCACCTTACGCACCACTTTTTCGGTTATGTCAAAAGTCTGTAGCATCACTGGTTCACGCGTCAGCCGCGGCAGTGTGATCCATCGCCGCGGTATGGCGAAGAAAAAAGGGGGCGTTGGCCGCCACGTCACAAAAAATGTGCCACGGGAATTTCGACCGAATCTGCACGAACACCGCATCTGGGTTCCAGAATTAAAAAAGTTTGTGCGGATTCGAGTGACAGCGCGCGGATTAAAGACGATCAATAAGCACGGCGCTTATCGCGCATTGAAAAGAGCGGGCGTCATCGCGGCTTAGAAGCCAGACTGGTCCAGGAGGCTCGATACATTTGACGCTCTTGAAGTCGAAAATTCATCGCGCCGGTTGCCTGGATCGGTAGCGCGACGCTCCGCGGAGCCGGCTCGACGGAGTCTCGCCCTACCAATCCTCCGCTTAAAGTAGTCGGCCGAATAAACTACGTCGCTGTTTCAGCCGAGGGCGGGTCATTGCCATCGGCTGCTCCAACTTTGTCGGTTTCGCAACCCTCGGCGTGGCGCGAAGCAACGGAGGAATGAATCTCTGCCGCAGTGATATCAGCACTTTCGAAACGCTCATCCTGAACGGAGGGAACCGAAGCGGAAGCCTGCTCTGGCACAGCCTGGCTGGAATCGATCGCTGTGTCTTCGGTCGGCGTTGAGGAGACAGCAGAAGACTCGGTCGTGTTTTCTGCCGTTGCGGTTGGAGCGACCGCCTTCACTCGTGGCAAATCGAGTGCGCCGTCGTTAAATTCGACAATGTGACCATCGCGAATCAGCCAGCGTAACTCCGCAGCCAGCGCCAGTTTCATCTTTTCCTCTGGATCGCTTTTCAGATCAGACGGTATCAGTTTTTCGGCGAGATCTTTCCGATTGATTCGGGCCGACGCTTTCACCGTTTCGAGGATCAACCGGACGGAGTCGGAAACCGCTGTCTCTTCAATGGGCCGGGGCCGAATCGGTGAAACGAAAAGCATTCCCTTTCGATGGCGAAAGATTTGCAATCCCGAGGCCCGGAATTTTCCCGCGAGTTCCTGCATCATGTTTGACGGTGACCGCATTTCCGCGGCCCAGGCGTTTTCGATCGTATGCGCGATCCGGCGATCACGCAGGCTGCGACTAGAAAGACCATCGATCACTACTTCGCGCACTTCGGTAATCAACGATGGCAGATATTTTTCCCGAAAATGCCGCTCAGCTTCGGCTTCAGTGCTAAATGCACGCACCGGTTCCTCCCTCAGGGTCGTGAAGGTGGTGACTTTACGAGCATCTTCTTTCCATTTTTCTACCAAGAGCGGATCATTCACAATTTCGATCTTTCGCTGAAATTCGGGGAAATCCATCCGGCGGCTGAAGCGCTGCTCGTAAAGCCGGCGAAGTTGCGGCTGATAACTGTGATGATTAGTCGGGCCGAGAAGGGTACCGCTGGTTCGCTCGCGGGCAACACTGGTAAAATTTCCCTTCACTGGTTCGTTCAGGGTTACCTCGCTTCGGTAATACTCACCCTTCATCGCCGGAAACGCGACGGTCTCGAGGTCTGCGCGATCGGTCGCAATCACGCTTGAGTCAGCCAACCAAAACAAAGTGTTGTCGCCTTTGACCGCGATGCGGACGAGGTAACGCTCCGGTTTCTGCAAGAATAATCGCGCTAAAGCATAAACGGAATAAGCCGCGGTCCCGGCTTTGATTTGGGCAGCAACATTTTCGAATGCGACCGTTTGCGGTAGAAAACGAACATCAATCCACGGCAAAAGCACCGGACCAGCAACTTCGGCTTTTGGTCTGAAATCGCGTTTACCCGATTCGGTTTTTGCTCGTTGCTGGTGACCCGGCGACCTGCGGCCGGGTCGGTCTCGGTCGTGACGTTCGGGCCCGGCATGCGATCGATCGCGATGACGGCTGCCGTGACGAACAGGTCGATCGGTTGAGCCACGCGCCTGCGCCCGCTCCGTTTCTTCCGGGCCGTCGTAATCGGCGTAACGCGGTACCGCTTCCGGTTCCTTGACCCAGGCGGGCAATAATCTGAGATCAATCAGATCGAGCGGTGAGCTGCCATCCGATGGCACATTCTTCCTCTACCGCATCGGCTTGAGAAGTAAAACAGTACCAGAAAAACCCAGGGCCGCCCCGTGGCCGGAAATTGATTGACAACAATACGAATTGATTTACTTGCCATCCTGTTCGGCCCGTAGTAGGCGGGTCGGCGCAGAAACCCGAACTTATGGCCGACAAATCAATCGAAGAGAAGGTTAAGGACATCATCGTCGAGCAGCTCGGCGTCAATCCCGAACAGGTCACACCTCAAGCCTCTTTTATCGAAGATTTGGGAGCCGATTCCCTTGATATCGTCGAACTGGTGATGGCGTTCGAAGAAGAGTTTTCGGTCGAAGTCCCGGATGAAGACGCCGAAAAATTGCAGACCGTTGGCGACGTCGTCAAATACATCGAAGAGCGCGCCAAACAACATTAACGGGCGGGCTCCGCGGCTTGCCCCAGACCGACGTGGGGCGTGTTTTTCATTTTTGAATCGAGCCCTGAGGTTCGATCATTAATCCGTGCGCATACCGTTTTCGGAAAATCCATTGTTTCGCATCGGCGGAAATTATGTTACGGCCGCCGGTCTGCTCGGGTTCGTCCTGCTGTTCGGATGCGGGTTGTTTCTGGCGAAAATATTTCAAAGCGAGGCGTTCCGGCGCTTGTTAACGCGTCTGAAGCTCGGCAAAAATTTTGTCTCCGTCATCGCAACTGTCCTCAGCTCGGCCGCAGTTATCTTTTTTACCGTCACTGCGGTCAACACTGCCGGTCTTCCCCTAGCATGGAATCAGCCGCTTCCAGCTATTTCGCTGACCTTGATCCAAATTTTTCTGCTGGTCGGTCTGCTACTCGCGGTTTTTTGGATCTCGTCGCGAACGAAATCATTTCTCTTCAACCGCTTCCTCGCCAACAGCGGGTTGGATCGCTCGCTCCAATACGCCATTTCCCAAATCATCAGCAATATCGTGCTGGTGGTCGGCGTTTTTATCGTCCTTGATAATGCCGGAATTCATCTCGGCACGCTGACTGTTTTCGCCGGTGCAGTCGGCGTCGGGGTCGGTTTCGGGCTGCAGAATATTGCCAGCAATTTCATCAGCGGCCTGGTGATTTTGGCGGAGCGACCGATTACCATCGGCGACCGGGTCGAGGTCGCGGGCATTGCTGGTCAAGTCCAGCAAATTCGGGCACGCAGCACGGTCATTCTCACCAACGACAACATTGCGATGATCGTGCCGAACACGAAGTTCATCGATTCACCGGTGACGAACTGGACTTACGGCGACCCACGGGTGCGATTTCGAATCCCGGTCTCTGTCGCCTATGGAAGCAACTTGGATGAAGTATGCGAAGCGCTGGTGCAAGTCGCCCATGAGAATTCGAACGCGTTGGCGGAGCCAAAACCGAACGTATTCCTCAATAAATTCGGAGAAAGCTCGATTGATTTCGAGCTTGTTGTCTGGAGTCAGGAAATGAGTAACCGACCTCGCCGTTTCCGCAGTGATCTCAATTTCGCGATTGCTAAGAAATTCAAGGAACGCGGGATTGAGATTCCCTACCCGCAGCGTGATCTTCATTTCCGCGGCGGCACCGTGCGCGTGAAAGTGGCGACACAGGACAGGGGTGGCGAGGTTGAGAAAAATCCGACTGATGCGTAATTAACAACGCTCTCGCCACGGCGGCGAAAAATGTCAGTTCCCCACACAATCTCTTTTCCAGAAGGTAGCGCAATCATTGCGACTGGCCCCGAATTACGCAAACACGAGTCCTGGAGCAGCGTTTTCCAGGCGCAATGCAAAGATCATCGTTATTACGAAATTATCGAAGAGACGCTCGACAACGATTTCGAATATCAATATCTCCTGCTCCGCGATCGGGCGGGCGTAATTCGCGGGATTCAGCCGCTCTTTTTCGTGCGCCAAAACCTGGTTGAGGGAATTCCGGGCGCTTTTCGGGGCATGGTTGATTCTATTCGAAGGTTATGGCCGAAATTTCTGACCTTGCGTGTGCTGATGGTTGGTTGTGCGGCCGGCGAAGGGCATCTTGGCACGCTCAACTCAACGGATCCGGCCTGGATTGTTCAAGCACTGGATCAGACGTTGCCGGCAATCGCGCGTGGGGCGAAGGCATCGCTCATCGTGTTGAAGGATTTTTCGCCGAGGTATCGCGAGGCCCTCTCCGTCTTTTCGAGCAATGGTTTTGTCCGAGTCCCGAGCATGCCAATGACCCGGCTACCACTTAACTTCGCTGACTTCGATGATTACCTCGGCCACCTGAGCTACGGCACGCGGAAAAGTCTGCGCCGGAAATTTCGCAAAACGGAGCGCGCGGCCAACATTCAGCTGGAGGTTGTTAACGATATCACGCCGCTGCTGGATGAGGTTTATCCCCTTTATTTGGCGGTGCACGAGCGTTCCCCGATGAAGTTCGAAAAACTCACTAAAGCTTATCTGTCGCAGCTCGGGCGGATGATGCCGGAGCGCGCTCGTTTTTTTATCTGGCGAATCGATCGGCGTGTTGTCGCCTTTAGCGTTTGCCTGGTCCACGACGGGACCATCTACGATGAATATCTCGGGCTTGATTACCGGGTCGCGCTGGACCTGCACCTTTATTTTTACACTATCCGCGACATTCTCACCTGGGCGATTAAGCAGCGGTTGACGTCCTATTTTAGCAGCCCGCTGAATTACGATCCAAAGCTGCATCTGGGCTGTGATCTCGCGCCGCTGGATCTTTACGTCATGCATACGGCCCCGCTATTAAATCCTGTTTTTCGTCGGGCGGTGAAATTCCTAGAGCCGACCCGCCACGATCCGGTGCTGCGACGGTTTCGGAACGCGGCCGAGCTTCAATGATAACGCCGGGGGTTGCGCTAACAACGCAACGCGCAAATTCTCTCCAAGAACGACTTGGTCTCTCTCAGGGTTACGCTCGCGTCTACCGCCACGCTGCCGATATCGCACCTGAGATTTGGACGGCCACGTTCTCCGATACCCCGAAGGATTTTCAATACTACCAGCTACTTGAACAAACGATGCGGTCGCACTTCGACTATCGTTACCTGCTCGTTTTCGATGAAGGCGATCGTCCGCTCGCATTGCAGCCCCTCATTATTGCAACCCAGGACCTTGCGGCGTCGGCCGGAGTGAAGTTTGCTCAGCTTGTCGCCAGAATGCGCGGCAGTTTCCCACGATTTTTTCAAAGCCGGATGGCGCTTGCGGGTTGCTTGGTCGGGGAGGGAAAAATTGGCATGATCGGTTCGGCCGATGCTGTCGTCCCATTGTTGGCTGAAGCGCTCGAAGAATTCGCCCGCGCCGAAAGAATCGGGTTGCTCGCGTTCAAAGATTTTCCAGCCACAGCTCGTGAGGCGCTTTCCTGTCTCGAATGGATCGGTTATGTCCGGCTTGCCGGATTTCCCTCGCTCGCAATCGATCTCAACTTCTCCTCTTTCGAAGAGTATATGACGACGCGGCTCAGCAAGATTACGCGCAAAACCTTGCGCCGGAAATTTCGCATTGCCGATGGTGCTTCACCGCCACTTACACTCGAAGTCCTGTTCGACGTTGAAAGGCAGATCGACGAAATTTATCCGCTTTATTTGGCCGTGGCGCAGCAGAGTGATGTGCGCTTCGAAATTTTCACCCGCGACTACTTTATTGAAGCTCCGCACTTGGCGCCGGGAAGATTTCGCTACTTTATTTGGAGACGGAATGGACGTGCGGTCGCATTCAGCTTTTGCACGATTTGGAACGGCACCATCTATGATAACGATATCGGTCTCGACTACACCATTGCACACGAGCTAAACCTTTATTACGTCACCTTCCGCGATCTGCTGAAATGGGCCCTTCGCCAAGGCCTCCAGCGCTACGCCAGCGCGCCTTTTAATTACGATCCCAAATTGCACCTGAGACTCGAACTCCAACCCGTCGATATTTACGTGAAGCACATCTCGCACGTGCTCAATCCTCTGGTGAAAACCTTCGCCCCGGCTTTTGAACCGGCCCGCTCCGATCCGACCTTGCGGCGCCACTTGCACCTTCTGGAATGATCCAGGTTCTGAAGAAATTCCTGCTTAATCCGTGGTTCCAACTCGCTTTCAGTGTCTTGTGCGTGACCGCCTCCGAAGTTTTTCTCAAACGCGGCGCCGTCGAAGCACCCAAACTCCCCAAAGAGCTGAATTGGACGGGCGTTTCCGGCTTGGCTTCGGCGAACGTCTGGTTCGGCATTTTGTTCGTGATTATGAGTTTTGTCAGCTGGCTCTACGTGCTTCGTTTTGTCCCTCTGACGGTTGCGTTTCCGCTTTCCAATTTCGTGCATGTCCTCGTGCCTCTGAGCTCCTGGCTCTTTCTCGATGAAATTATTTCGATTCAGCGCTGGTGCGGTATTGTCCTCGTTCTGATCGGAGTTTTGACTGTCGCTAAACCGGTCGCGCGGATGGAGGAGAAATTGTGACCGTCACTTCCGCACTCCTGATTTCTTTCGCGCTCGTGCTTTTTGTCGCAGGACAGCTTCTGTTGAAGCACGCCATGGAAAGCAAGCTTTACAGCACGCGCTTCACCAAGTTTTTCACCACTGGTCTGACAGCGATGACCGTTTCGTTTTTCATCACCCTTGGACTGCTGCAGCGATTCGATCTCAGCTACCTTTATCCATTTCAGGGATTAAGTGTTGTCATCATCAGCGTTCTGGCCGCCGCGATTCTGCGGGAAAAATTGACGCCTCGCTTATTTTTCGGCGCAGCATTGATCAGTGCCGGCGTGGTACTTGTGTCATTGAGCTAGGGCTGGCCAGAGGGCAGCGAGAGCAGCGCGATTGGCCGCCCGAATGGTTTCATCCGAAGGAAAATCAATTCGCGGGTGATCCAGCTCGGAGGCGAAGCGTTGCTTCCGCCGCGCATAAGTCGGCTTTGAGTATGCTCCGCATAAATCGCCGGCTACGATTCTGGTGTGCTGCCGCAATGTTTCGAGGCCGCATCGGACATCTTCCAATGTAAATCTTCCGTTCTCCCAATTCGTCCAGGCTAACTCGGGCGCAAGACAATCAAGATCGATCGTTACGTATACGTTGGAGCCGCCAAGATTGCGGGCAAACGCTTCAAAGCGCTGGCGCCAATCGCTGCGCAAGATCGCGCCGCGCCTCTTTCGATCTTTTAAAGGACGATTATCGACCCAAGGATGCACTTCGAGAATGCCGGCACGTTCCGCTCTGCGATTTCCGAATAGTTGATGCGGCCACCAGCATTCGAAGTTGCCACAACCCCAAACCGCGACGTGGCGTACGTGCGGCAATTCCAAGGCCCGATTGATCCAGCTGCCGCAGCACCATCGCGGCGGTCGCACGTCCCAATCCGGGTGGTTATCGAAGGATACCAGGGTGAGCGGTTCGCGAATACGACGCAGCCAGAGTGCGCTCAAGTGATGAAAATCGCCCGAGCCGTAAAGTACAAAGTTGCCGAGTCGGGGCGTGATTTCGCGAAAGAAGTGTTCAGTCGTGCGCGGCGAGGCGGAAAAGCGCAGCCGCGGGCCCCATTCCATCGCGTCGATTGTTGGAAAATCACCTTCAATCCCGCGCCAGGCCTGGTCGAGGTCGAGGTGGACCCGGTCTCCCGAATCGCTCAAGGCGTCAGCCGCGAACTAAAGCGCGAATCGGTGGCCCGGGCAATGCGCAGATTTTCTGCTGCATCGGCAAAGTCAGGTTTGATCTTTAGGGCTTCATCAAATTGTATGATCGCTTGGGATGTGCGGCCCTGCCGCAGATAGGCGAGGCCCAGTCCGTTTATCGCGTCGACGCGATTCGGGGCTTGTTTGAGCGCAGCCTCGAACTCGCTCCGTGCTCCATCCAATTCGTTATGCCCAAGCAATGCGTTCGCCAATGCCAATCGGGCCTCGAGGAAGTTGCTCTGCTTCTCCACCGCCCGACGTAAATCGGAGATAGCGTCGTCTAACATTCCCCTCTTAAAAGAGGTGAGACCGCGGCTGTATAGGGCCGGTGGGAAATTTGGATTTATTTCCAACGCAACATTAAGCTGCGCGGCTGCTTCATCGCTTCGGCCAAGCCGACTAAGAGTATAAGAGTATTCGTATCGAAGGTCAGCATTCTTCGGATCGAGGGGAATCGCCAGTTCGTACTGTTCAGCGGCGGCATCGAACTTTGATTGGTTCTGCAATAGAAGGGCGAGGGCAGAACGGGCGCCGGCGTGTTTTGGGTCGAAATGAAGTGCGATTTCAAATTCCCGCGCGGCGGCGGCAAGCTGCCCATCTTGACGCAGGCTGTTGGCATATTCGTAGTGCTGACGCGCACCGCCAGGGAGGTCGCGCACAACCCAGCCGTTTCGCTGCACCAGCGGAATCGCGCTATGCACCTGCCATAACCAGAGTGCCGTCAGGGGCAACACGAATGCGGTTGCCCATTTCGCGCCGTGTAAAAGCCAACCGTGAAAAATCCCGCGCGGCAGAATTTCTGCTGTTCCCCCGGTTAATCCCAACGACTGGCGGGTGGAACTTTCGCGCACCTTCCAAATAAACCCGTCATAATAGAAATGGAGCAGCGCCGAAGCGGAGACGACGCCGGTGAGGACGCGTTTGATTGTGTCGATTTGTAGCTGGGAGTTAAAATATGCGAGAGAGCCATAGGCAAAAATCAGACCGAGATAAAGACCGACGAGTGAGCCGCTGCGTCGAAAAACAAAACGCATAAATCCGCCGATGCTTCTGTCTTTCTCGACCCGGTTGCGATTATAAATCCAAACCAGGGAGAGGTATTGCACGTCATGAAAAACCTCAAATAGGGCGATGCCAACGAGCAAATTGGAAACTCCATTATTGCAATACCACCAAAAGGTGATGCTCGTAATCAGCAACGCGAGTTTTACTGGATTAGCCCTCTTCGCATGTCTCCAACCCCAAACGAAATTACCGAGAAAAAGAATCGCAACCGCAATGGCGAGAAAAAGCAGGCTGCGCTGCGCGATCTGAAGCGTCCACGGTTCAACGAAAGGCCCCCCACTGGCGTAAAACACGCCTAAAGTATCGGTCATGCGTTGCGAGGAGAGAACGACGGCAGCGGCGAACCAGATGGCGCAGAGCGCAAAATCGAGCCGCCGGGTTAAGGCGGCAAAGGACCCCGTTTTCGCATCATAGATCCGGCAGAATCCGTAGGTCTGCATCATCCCATGCCAGACGCCCCAAAAGAAAACGACGAGCACGATTCCTTTTAAATCCCACCAATAAAACGCCACGCAGGTCACGAGCAGAAACAGCGGCGCGATGATGAATCGCCAGCGAAATCGCTCGAATAATGCCCGGTCGCCATAGGCGCGGATCATACCAGGCAGGTGATGCCCCATGGCCCCGAAAGCCGCTACGAAAAGGTAAATGTCCTGGGCGCTCCACCGCGCTTGAGCGAGAGTAAAGGCCGGCACCAACAGAAGGGGCGTGCCGACGTAGAAAATCAGGTCGCGCCAGCTATTAAGAATCCAATAATTCCGCCGCGAAACCGCGGGCACAGGAGGCACGGTTTGTGGGCGTGAAAATGCCGAGACGTATTGCAAAGCGGCTAAGTATTTCCCCAGAGCGTCGGAAAATCAACGATGCGCGCAAGAAAGGCCGATCGCCCGAAGCTATTGGACGGATGATTACACCCCTTAATTCCCATCAAAAAGTCGAACGAGCGGACTTCTTTTGCCGGGTGCGCGACGCCTTTCATATCTTCGCTCGCAGGTCCTCTGAGGTGCTCGGGACGGCCTGGGCATTCATCGGTGCCATCGTCATTATCGTGGTCTGGGGGCTGACTGGGCCAACATTTCACTTTTCCGATACCTGGCAGCTCATCATCAATACCGGTACTACCATCGTGACCTTTCTGATGGTGTTTCTTATTCAAAACACCCAGAACCGCGATGCCAAGGCGGTGCATTTAAAACTGGATGAGCTGATTCGTGCGTTACGCGGAGCCCGTAACGATCTCGTCGATCTAGAAAAACTCTCCGACGAAGAATTGAAAAGACTGGAGGAACAATTCACCCGCCTGCGCGAACGCTCGCAGAAAACGGCCGACCGCGTTTCCAATGTGCGCACGCCGGGAAAAGTCTAACTGACGGCGGAGTCGGGTTTCCGCGCTTCGCCATTTTTGAGAAAAATCTTTCCGCTGGGACAAAGATTGAAGACTTCGCAATCGCCGCAATCGGGCTTGCGGGCAAAGCAGCGGCGACGCCCGTGCCAGATCAGCCAGTGACTCCAGAGCGTCCAGTCTGGCCGCGGCACCAGTTTCATTAAATCCCGTTCAATTTTCTCCGCGTCGGTTTGTTTGGTCAGCCGCAGCCGCCGCGACAAACGAATCACGTGAGTATCGACAACAATTCCGTCGTTCTTGCCGAAGGCATTACCGAGAACCACATTTGCAGTCTTCCGACCCACGCCCGGTAATGCCGTCAGTGCTTCCATTGTGTCAGGAACATTGCCGCCGTGAACTGAATTGATCGCAGCGCAGGCGGCGCGAATGCTTTTTGTTTTGCTCCGAAAAAATCCAGTCGAACGGATCTCGTTTTCCAGCGTGGTCGGGTTCGCTTTGGCAAAGGCTGCCGCGGTCGGGTACTTTTTGAAGAGTCCCGGCGTGACCATGTTCACGCGCTTGTCCGTGCACTGCGCACTCAAAATCGTCGCGATCAAGAGCTGGAGTGGATTCTTGAAATCAAGCTCGCAATGCGCATCCGGGTAGACCTGCCGGAAGCGTTTCACCAGGGCGAGCACGCGTTCGGGAGTCGTCACAGCGTGTTGCCGGCGATCAACGATTCCACGGCCACCAGCGATGGCGACGGACACGCGTCACAAACAGGCTCCCCCGCCGGAGTGTGCGCTGGGCCCAGGCGAATTCGCTCGCCAGAATTGCAAGTCCAATCGGGATTATGATCACGGCCGGCCCAG
>QHNU01000067.1:0-436 GCA_003218525.1 Verrucomicrobiota bacterium | reverse complement strand
ACCCGATCTTCCAATTCCGCCCTCAAGCTGGTTTCGTGAAATTGCTGAGCTTTTGTTCCAAATGCGGCGGGACGTGTGCGGTAATGACTGCGTCCTCACCGTCGTAGCGCAAATCAAGGACGTGACCGACACGATGGACTTCGGCAATCAGATTTGATTCGCTAAGCGGCACGCGAAAGCGCGAGCGCAAGCGCCACGCCCCGAGAGCTGATTGCAGAACCTCGACAAATTGGTCGATCCCTTGTCCGGTTCTGGCTGAGATTGCGACACTTCCTGGAAAGCGACGCCGATAAATCTCGGCAAGGTCTCGGTTTTCCAAGATATCAATCTTATTGAAAACAATGAGCGTTTGCTTCCCGAAAGCGCCAAGCTCGTTCACGACGTTGTCGACCGCGTGCATGTGTTCATCCACACGCGGGTGGCTCAAATCGACGAT
>QHNU01000291.1 GCA_003218525.1 Verrucomicrobiota bacterium | reverse complement strand
TAAGTGGCGACTCAGATGATAATCCAACAACATCAAGTTCTTCAGATACGAAGAACTATTTCGGGAGCATGTTAAAACCAAACATGCTCACTCCCAGTCCGCCCGGTGCAAATACATCCATCCGTGACCCATTTGGGAATTCCTACGGTTACTCGACGGCGAAAGCATCGAATCCTAGTGGAACTATCGGCTACAATCCCACCTACGATCTTTGGAGCACCGGTGGTTCGATAACTGATACATCGAAGTGGATTAAAAACTGGTGACTTGCTCAATGACGGCTGCCCGTGATTGATCAAATAGCGAGAGATTCCTCGGCTTCGCTCGGAATGAGAAAGGGCATCCGCAACGAGAGATTGTTCGGTTCGAGCCGGATTGCCGTCTGCGCGGCTCAGGATGACGGACGCCCAGATTGTAGCGGCGGTCTCTGACCGTCGCTGACCGCAACTCGGCGAGCGCCCGCAAAAGATTTACTCGTTCGTGTGAACGACGATCACCACGCGCCGGTTCGGCTGCTGGCGCCTGATCTCGGCTTCTTCCTGAAACGGGTCCATCACCGGCCGGGGCGCGACCAGGAATTTCGAGGCACCGAATCCGCGCGTTTGAATCTGAGCCGTGTTAATTCCCATCACATTGACCAGATAATCTTTCACGCTATCGGCCCGTCGCTGACTCAGATCCAAGTTGTATTCGAACGATCCGAACGCATCGGTATAACCTTCAATCGAAAATGTCGCTTTGGGATTTCGCCTGATCAATGTCCCAAGTTTCTGTAGTTGCTCGATTGAGCTGGCCTGCAATTCGGCGCTGTTATACTGGAAAAGCTGGTCGTCTGGCATCCGGATCGCCGTGCCCGATCCAAGTGGACCTTTTTGCGCCAGCAGCGAATCGAGGTCGCTGAAGCCAAGATTGCGTCCCTTGCTCGGCCCGGCACTGTCCGCCTGAATCTGGCTGGTGAAACTATTTGGACGCTTGATCGTTGTACTCGTCGCCAGCTCAGTCCCGCTCAACGCCGGTTGCGGTCGACCTGAGACGGCGGAATCGTTCAACATCGTTTGCTCACGCGTTCCGTTCGGACTTTTCGACAGCGTCTGCGCTGTGCTTCGCTCGATTTCGGTCAACATCGAAGTTGCGTCTGCCGGATCCACTCGCGGTTTATCCGGCAGCACATTCTGTGTGTCATCCGGCACGGCCGTTGTCGCCTGCACATCCTGAAGTAATTGATCGAACGACTTCTTCTCGTCGGGCAATTGCACGTCTGTCTTGTCCGGCTCTGGTTTGGCCGCCGGATTCAACTGGTCCACACTCGCTTTGTCGAGAGTTGCCTGGGGCTCGACGCTTTTGACCTTGAAGGTTGGCGGCTGCGACGCGCTAGCCACTGCCACTTCGCCCGGCGTAAAGCGCACCCCGTAAAAATAGGCGCAAAGGATCAAGTGCAGGATCAGTGAAATGACGAGTCCGAAGAAGAGCCAGTTCCGCTGCCCGGTCGCGTTCAGGAGCGCCTCATGCTCGTCATAATCTGAAACTCCCATCAGCAAACGAACCGGCAGCTGCTGTCGATTGTCAACCACGCCGGGCCCGCTCGACAAACCCGCGGGCGGCCTTTCGAATTTGTTCCGCCACATTCGCCTCCGGAGCGACGAACTTCGGCGTGAACCATGGAAACAGGCCGATTAAATCGTGCGTGACCAGGATTTGGCCATCGCAATCATTGCCCGAACCAATCCCAATAGTCGGAATTTCAATTGAGGCGCTGATCGTCTTTGCCGTTTCCGGAGCGATGATTTCCAAAACGACGGAGAAGGCGCCGGCTGCTTCGACCGCACGAGCGTCACGTAACAACGCTTCCGCTTGTTCTCGGGAGCGGCCTTTGACTTTATATCCGCCTTCCTCACGTACGCTCTGAGGCAGCATACCTATGTGGGCCATCAATGGAATGCCCGCGGCCACGATTCTCTCAATTTGCGCAACGTGGGTGACGCCGCCTTCGAGTTTCACCGCTTCCGCGCCCAGCGCTCGCAGCGGCGTGTCGTAAGTATGGATCGGCATGTCGGCGACAAGCAACGCACTCTTCACCCCCCGCCGAACTGCTCGAGTGTGGTGCAGCATCTCGTCGAGCGTCACCTGAGTCGTATCCTTGTAGCCAAGTACGACCATTCCGACGGAATCACCTACGAGAATGATGTCGAGCCCACTTTCATCGAGCAGACGCGCAGTGGGGTAATCGTAGGCCGTCAACGCAGTGATGCGTTCGCCTCTCCGCTTCATTTCCCGAAATTTTCCTACCATTGATCAGTTACGCTCTTGATTGATTCGCCCGAACCCAGGTTCACTAACAACTCCCGAACGGTCGCTGTTTGGCCCGGTAATCGCAAATTGGGAATGATGTCGACAAGCGGGCGAAGCACGAAAGCGCGATCGGCAATCCGCGGGTGCGGCAATTGCAGGGTGGCTTCATTGCGGTGGAGATCGTCAAGGTACAGGAGGTCGAGATCGATGGTACGTGAGACATTGCGCTGATGGTCGCGTTCCCTGCCAAGCGCGAGCTCGATTTGGCGCAGATGCGTCAGGAGAGCCTCGGGCGAATTTTTAAATCCGATTTCAATCACCGCATTATAAAAATTGCCGGCGTCGGGCTCGCAATTCACGGGCGACGTTTCGTAAATTCCTGACTGCAAGACCGGGAGGCAGCTGCCGTCGATCTCGAGAATCTGGTCCCGCGCCTTCTGTAACATCTTCAGCCTATCGCCAAGATTGGATCCAAGCGCGATGCCGGCGCGCGCTGGACTCACTTTAATCCGAGCACGTCGCGCATATCATAGAGCCCCGGCTTCCTTCCGATAACCCAGTGGGCTGCGCGTAGTGCTCCTCGCGCGAAAGTTTCTCGGCTAGCGGCGCGATGTGTCAGCTCCAGCCGCTCCCCGTTCCCGGCAAAAATCACCATATGATCGCCGACCACATCGCCTCCGCGGATCGCGTGAATTCCAATCTCGAAAGGGTCACGTTCACCCAGCATTCCTTCGCGCCCGTGACGCAGCCGTGTTGTTTTGCGCTCGCGCTGCAAAATTTCGGCAAGCGTTCTAGCCGTTCCGCTCGGTGCGTCTTTTTTCAGACGGTGATGCATCTCCACAATTTCCAGATCGAAACTGTCGCCGAGAATTCGCGCCGCTTGTTCCGTCAGCCAAAAAAGTGCGTTCACGCCAATGCTGAAATTCGGTGCAAGCACAATGGGTAACCTGTTCGCTGCCGATTCGATTGCTTTCCGTTGCGCGGCCGAATGACCAGTCGTCCCTATCACCAGCGGCGTATTCGTTTTCAATCCCGCGTCGCAGACAGCGTCCCCGGCAGTGGGTTGACTAAAATCGATGAGAACATCTGCGCCCGCTGACGTGATCTGGTCGCCTTGATCAAGCTTCGAAATAATTTCGACCGACTCACTGTTCGCTACTGCAATGATTGCCTGCCCCATCCGCCCAGCGGCGCCAACCACAACCACACGTAGAGTATCTTTCATTGCGGGCGCTCGAATTCGTCGAGCGTTTTTCGCAGCCGCTCCTGATTCGCTGTTGTCATTTCACACAACGGCAAACGGACTTCTGGCGACATCAGCCCATGCCAGGCCAGCGCTGTTTTCACCGGCACCGGGTTCGGCTCAATGAACAAGTCTTTGAAAAGCCAATACAGCCTTCGATGCAAACGTTCCGCTCGTTTGGAGTCGCCACTCATGAACAACTGCACGAGCTCACAGATCTCCGCGGGCAAAAGATTGGATGCGACACTGACCACTCCGACCGCGCCGACCGACATAAAGGGTAGCGTGAGTCCATCATCGCCGCTTAAGATCGTAAAGGTTTCCGGCAAGCGCGCGCGCAACTCGCTAACCCGACCAACGCTCCCACTCGCCTCTTTGATCGAGACGATGTTCGGGCATGCGCTGGCCAGCCGGCTCACCGTTTCGGCGTTGATATCAACGCCGCACCGCCCCGGAATATTGTAAAGGACCAAGCGCAGATCGGTGGATTTCGCGATCGCCTCGAAATGGCGAAACAACCCTTCCTGGCTCGGCTTGTTATAATACGGTGCGACCAGCAAGGCGCCGTCCGCGCCCAGGCGCTCCGCGGCGCGAGTG
>QHNU01000290.1 GCA_003218525.1 Verrucomicrobiota bacterium | reverse complement strand
TGTCTAACGCCCAATGAAGAAGACGAAGCAGGTGATGAGTGATGAGTGATGAGTGATAATTGACAAACGACAGGTGACGAGTTGGGAAAAGTGATCAGTTGGAGGATTGCTTCCGGACGACGGCTTCGCCGGGAAGCGCGCGCTTTACTTCGGGGATCACTTTTTCGTAAAGGCTGACCATGGCTGGCTCGAGCTGGTTTACGTCAGCGAGGTAGATCACCATGGCGGTGGCCAAACCTTTCACATTGTCGCTCGACATGCTCGCCGGCGTGAATGCAGAAGCGAGGAAGCTGTTTTCCAAGGTCTGGAAGGCATTCTGCTGGGTGTAGACTTTCGAAATGTCGAAGGCTAAATCCGGTTTGAGATAGGATAAGGCTTGTGTGGCCAGGGCGAGGTCCCATGCGGTGTGTTCGTAGATGACAGGACGCACCCCTTCGAAATGGACTTCCTTGTAGAGGCGTTCCTCGCTCGGTGGCTCTTTGCTGGGGAGAAACTGCTCCAACTCGCGCGCTAGAGTTGTTTCCATTTCTCCGACAAAATTGCGCAGAGCGGCCTGGGCCTGCGCGCGATGCTCGCGGTCTTCGTGCCAATTATTCGCCCACAAGGCGAGAAAGACACCTACGGTAACGGGAACGACTTCGAGAAGCAGGTTGAGGAATGATTTTCCACGCTCTTCGCTGCCCAGGCTCATAGAGGAAATTTTTGGCGGGGGTTGGCGGGTATTTCAAGCTTCCAAGGGAAGCAACAAGGGTCGCGTCTTGAAATTTGACATTTGAATCGTCGATTCGCCACTGCCGTTCGTCCGGCTGGCGAACCAACCGCAAACGTTGGATTAAGGTTTCATCCAACATGCCCCCGCTCCCTAGACACTCAATTTCTGGATGCGGTCCGCCGTAAAGCTGGCAGCCGGTATTACGCGCGGCCAGCGCTAAACCTCGACATCTTTTGGATCAAACACGATCCGCCTATGCCAAGGCTCCCGCTACGCTGCGACTTCGGCGTGACGAGCCGATGCGACCCCCACCTCCACAATGATTGCGCCGAGATAGACAAGAAGCCTCGAAGGGGTCAGAGCTGACTATTGACACTATCTGAGAGGCTGAAACGCGGGACAGCCGCGCTACACTTCGTCTTCCAGGCCGGCGATCAATTCGCGTAGCTCCGTTGAATCGAACGGCTTGCCCACGATTTCGTCTACCGCCAGTTCCTCGTAAGTGCCGATGTTTTCGGGCGAAAGATGGGCCGAGAGGACAACAATTTTGCCGGTGTAATTGCGCTCCCGGAGTTTTCGCACCAACTCCAGGCCACCGGAACGCGGCATGCGATGATCTGTAATTACGACGTCAAACTTCTCCTTCGCCGCCAGGGCAAGTGCCTCTTGTCCGTCTTTGGCGATAACAATCTTCCGATGCGGCGCTTCCAGCACATAGGCCATTGACTCGCGAATGATTGGCTCATCGTCGACTCCCAAAATGCGCAATTTCTTTTTCACCAGATAGCTCGTTTGCAGCACCAATACACCTCAGAGCAGAGCAAGGCTTGGACCCAAATATAGAAGTCAGATCCGCCGAGGGAGGGATCGAATGTCAGCAGTGAGTAAAAAAGCGCGGAGCAGGGAGCAGTTGACTAGAGATTGGGTCAAAACTGAATTCCTTGATACTTACCCTTCGGCAACGTGACTCGTTAAAACGCTACATCGTTAAATTGGTCGAAGGAGAGGTTGGAGAAGCGCGACAAACGTTGGATTAAGATTTCATCCAACCTGCCCTGCTCCCCTAAGCATACTAGAAGTCTCGATGCCTCCCGCCGTAGAGCTGGCAGTCACTTAACACGCGCGGTCACCTTGATTTGCAAGAATCAACTCTTCGGATCAGCGCGGGGATTTCCGAAAGGCTGCCGAGCAGGTAATCCGCTTCTCTCTCGTAGTCCCGCCGATCGACGAAGCGCGTATCGGGGATGGCGGCGACGCGCATCTTCGCGGCCTTAGCGGCGGCGATGCCGGAAAGCGCGTCCTCGATGACGAGGCTGGTGTCTGCGGCGACGCCGAGCTTCTCCGCCGCGCGCAGGTAGATGTCGGGATGCGGTTTGCCGTGTTCGACTTCCTCGCCGGTGACAATGACGTCGAAGAACGTCGTCAACGCATGCCGAGCGAGAAATGGGCGCGCGGACGCGCTCATCGAGCTTGTGGCGACAGCGAGGTGCAGGTTCATCTGCCTCAGCTCTTGCAGGACCGGTTTTGCCGAAGGGAAAACATCTATCCGATTGGCAAAGAAGTCGGCCGCGATCTCTCCGCGTCGCCGCATCATTTCGTCGGTGGAAACGGACAGGCCAAACGCCTTTTTATAAAACTCGACCGCGAGTCGGTAGCTCACCCCGAGCACGTTTCGGTGGTATTCTCCACGATACGTGACGCCGTGTTCGGCGAGCAATTTCGCGTCGATCTCGTTCCACCACGGCTCGGAGTCGGCCACGACGCCATCCAAATCGAAGATGACAGTGCGGAACTGTTGCGACATGATGTGCCGCATCTGTTACCCAGGCAGCGCGGTTGAGCAACGCGGTGTGGCAGCGATCGAATAACCTGCTGAATCCACCTCAGGTGAACAAAAGGTGCAGATCCCGCTACGATGGCAAGCCGTGGTGGGCGATCAGTTCCATCTGTTCGCAAAAACGGTC
>QHNU01000187.1 GCA_003218525.1 Verrucomicrobiota bacterium | reverse complement strand
TGATGATGTGGTTGCTTGGTATTTTCGCTGGAGCCGAGCTGCTGCTGGCGACGGTCGGTATTTACGGTGCGGTCGCGTACACGGTCGAGCAACGCACTGGGGAAATCGGCGTGCGCATGGCGCTTGGTGCGCAAACTCTGGATGTCTTGCGATTGATCGTGAATCAGGGAATGCGCCCGGTGATCTTCGGGTTGTTGGTGGGATTGGCCGCGGCGCTGGCGCTCGGCCGTTTGATCGCCTCGCAACTTTATCAAACATCTGCTCACAACCCGGTTTTACTGGCGGTGACGATGTCGATCCTCGGCCTTGCTGCGTTGCTCGCGTGTGTATTTCCCGCGCGACGAGCTGCACTGCTTGATCCGGTGCAAGCGTTGCGCACCGAATGAATTATGGGCCACAACGATGCTGACTGATCTGAAATATGATTTGCCCCCCGTGCCATGAATGTGGGTCCAAGGGTGGCGTTGCGATATGAGTGAGGGGGCGCCAACGAGGAAACGGCTGGTAATCGCGTCAGCAATCGGCAACGAGGTCCTGGAAGATATTGTGGAGAAAACCGTGCCACTCGCTCCGGCTGGAACGTTTGCTCTACATGGCACCGACGGCACGATTCAAATTTACGGGACCGATAGCAGCGAGATCAAAATTGTGGCGATCAAAAAGGCGTTCTCGCCCACCCGTCTCAAAGCAATGGAGATTCAGATCGAGACCAAGAATGGTTTGGTCAACGTCAATACGGTTGCGCCGGCAAAACCGCGCTGGGGATTGTCCGACCGATCGGGGACAATCGATTACATTGTTAATGTTCCGCAGACAGCACGGATCGCTGCGGTCAATTTACCAAATGGTGAGCTCGTGATCGATGGGATGCGCGGCGATCCCATTTCCGCCTCACTTGGAAGCGGACGATTGACAACGCACAATTGCTTTTGCGATCAGAAAGTGAGCGTCGAAAGCGGTGGAGTCGATGTCGTGTTCGATTGGCTCGAAGACAAGCCACTTACGATCGACGCTGCAATCAATGACGGCAACGTGCACGCATTGATTCCGGTGGACGCCTCATTCGAAGTCCACGCATTGGCAAAACACGGCCGTGTGGCGAGCGATTTCAGTGAAATCGAGAACAGAAAACGCGGCGGTGTTTCCGAGATTAACGAAACAATTGGTCAAGGGCCGCTCTCGAAACTCACCATGCGGGCGGTGAACGGGAACATTCGAATCTCGGAGGTGATTTGGTGATGTGGCAGGATCTGCGTTACGCCGTTCGGATGCTGATTAAAACGCCCGGGTTTGCCACCGTCGCATTTCTGGCCATCGCGCTCGGGATCGGCGTAAATACAACTATTTTCGGCATCATCAACACTCTGCTTTTGCGTCCGTTGGCGGCGGGCCATTCCGATCGTCTCGTCCGCGCATTCACGGCCGATCCCAGGTTTCCGGGTGTGCAGCCGAGCTCGTATCTGAATTTTCTCGATTACGCCAAACAGAATACTTCTTTCACCGGCGTTGCAGCCTACGCCTTCAGCGCCATGGGAATGACACGGAGTGGGGAAACGCAGAACGTTCTTGGTCTCGTCGTTAGCGGCAATTATTTCGATCTGCTCGAAGTGAAACCGGTTCTCGGCCGCACGTTTTTGCCGGAGGAAGATACCACGCCGAATGGTCATCCAGTCGCCGTCCTTGGTCACAAATTTTGGCAAAAACTCGGTAGTAACTCCGACATCATCGGAACCACGATCACCCTGAATGGCCGCGCTTTCACCGTGATCGGCGTTGCGCCGCCCCGTTTCACCGGGGTCGATGTGGGTGTCGCGCCGGATTTCTGGGTCCCGATGGCAATGCACGAGTGGGCGCGGCCTGTAGCCGAAGACTGGTTTCAAAACAGGCGAGCCCTCTTTCTTAATATGATCGGCCGCCTGAAAATGGGTGTAACGCTTTCTCAGGCTGAAGCGGAAATGAAGACCATCGCACGCCAGCTCGAGAAGGCGTATCCGGATGTGAACAAGGAGCGCACGGTTGTGCTGAGGTCGGCAGAATCGGCCAAGGCGCAGGGGCTGGGCGGCTTTGGCAATGAAAGTTTCGCCGCCAATGTTTCGCTGCTTCTGCTTTCAGCTGCGGGCAGTATTTTAATGATCGTATGTGCGAATGTTGCCAATCTAATGCTGGCGCGCGCGACGACGCGGCAGCGAGAAATGGCGATTCGTTTGGCTTTAGGAGCTGGTCGGGGACGGGTGGTGCGGCAACTTTTGACCGAAAGTGTTCTTCTCGCACTCATCGGCGGCGTTGGCGGCATCGTGTTGGCTTATTGGTTCGGCGACATTTTGCTTTCGTTGCTACCCCCATTCCCGATACCGCTCGCGGTTGACCCGAAACCCGATCTGCGGGTGTTATCAGCCGCGTTCGCATTGACGCTTCTGAGTGGAGTCATATTTGGTCTGGCTCCGGCGCTCCAGACTGTGCGTTGGGATTTAACCAACGGTTTACGGGAGAGGGCGTCCAGTAGCGTCGGTGGAATCAGCCGGTGGAATATCCGCAATCTGCTGGTTATCGCGCAGATCGCCGTTTCGCTTTTGCTATTGATCGGCTCTGGTCTGTTCCTGAAGGGATTTCGCACCGCTCAGGCGATCGATCCCGGATTTCGCACCGAAAATCTGGCGATTGTCACGATTGATCCCACCCATGCGGGCTATGACAAAACAAAGGGAACACAGGTGACACGCAATATTCTCGATCAAGTACGCCGTAACCCTCAGGTGATCAGCGCCGATCTGGGCGAATGGGTTCCGCTTGGTCTTGGTGGTGGCATTTTCCGCACCGTTATCGTCGAGGGCCGTGACGAGAGCGCCGAACGCAATCGCCGTCCCGCCAATACGAATTCCATTACGCCTGGCTACTTGGAGACGCTGCGCGTTCCACTCTTACGCGGTCGCAGGTTGGCCGAGCAGGATTGCGACAAAAACGCGCGACGCGTTGCCTTGATCAATGATGCCATGGCGCGTCAGTTTTGGCCGAGTGAAGATCCGATTGGCCGCCGTTTTCATTTCCTCAATGCCGATTCCTTTGAAGTAGTTGGAGTCACCCGAGATTTCAAAGCGATCACACTTGGTGAAGCGCCCGCGCCGATGGTGTTTCTGCCATTTGTGGAAGTTGCTGATGGCGGAATTACGATTTTCATTCATACGGTCGGCTCGCCTGGCCCGCTGATCACCGAGACCCATCGCATCGTGCGCGAAATCGACAGCCGAATCCCGATTACCTACGAAAAAACTGTCACTCAGCATCTCGCTTTCGCCCTCTGGCCTTCATGGATGGGAGCGATTCTGCTCGGAACTTTGGGATTGCTTGCGCTGGTTCTTGCTTCCATGGGTGTTTACGGGCTCATGGCCTATTCAGTCAGCCAGCGAACACGTGAGCTCGGGATTCGCATGGCGTTGGGCGCGCAGGGCAGCCAGGTCATTCGGCTGGTTTTGCGGCAGGGAATGCTGCTGGCTGTGATCGGGCTTATTCTTGGTCTGTTCGTAGCATTCGGTTCTACGCGTCTGGCGAGCAGCTTCCTTTATGGTGTGAATCCCAGCGATCCGGTTGTCTTTGTCGGGGTCACTGTTCTGCTGGCCGCTGCAGCCTTTGCCGCTTGTTATTTCCCAGCGCGTCGCGCATTGAAGATCGATCCGATTATCGCGTTGCGCTTCGAATAGCACCTATTTCATTGCCCGCGCAGTCAGATCTTCGAGGGCGTGCAAATCTTCTTCGGCACGATCGTTGTAGCCGATTTTGCGATAACACTCGGCCCGTTTTCGCAGTGCAATTGCGGTCTGGTTCAATTGCAGCGCGTGAGTCAATGAGTCAATTGCAGAGACCGTCTCGCCGCGCGCCATTTCAACTTCGCCTCGATATTGCCAGGCTACGGCCAATTGGGGATCGAGGTCCGTCGCCAGCTTGATCCTGGTAAGTGCCTCGTCCGATTGCCCGAGCTTCATCAAGGCATAACTCAATTCAGCCAGTGCGCCCGCCGATTTCTTATCGAGCGTCAGTGCCGTTTCGGCATCCTCCTGTGCGAGCTCAGGCTGTCCGATTTCATTCAAATGCCAGGCGCGTGAGACAAACAAATCGGCGTTTGTCCGCTCGACCGCAATCTGCCCGTCGAGACGGCGGAAGGCCTCGAGATTCTCCGCGCTCAATTGTTCGAGGCGAATCGAATTGCGCACGAGCAGATCCGCGCCCTCGTTCGTGCGGTTTAATTCGATGAGCGCGATTGCCTGCAAGAGTTTCGGACGAATCGCCCAAATCGCGAGTTTGCGCGCCCGTTCCGCGTCATCCAGCGCGAGCTCGGGATCGTCGGCCCGCAAAAAAGCCAATGCCCGATCTGCGAGAAGGGTAAAATCGGCCGCTGACGAACTGATGCTGGTATCGAGCTCCCGGACTTCATCGAGAAATTTGCTAAGGCGCTCAAACCGCTTCGACCACTCTTCCACTTGCGCATTGCCGGGCGCGAGCAATCGCGCTCTCTGCAAATCGGCAAGTGCGTCCTCCCAGCGATGTAATTGTCGGCGAGCGATCGCACGCCTCAACCGTGCATCCGCCGAGTCGCGCGTTTTAATCAATGTGCTCCACGCCGCATCTTCCTCAATCCAGTGCCGGTGGGCATGCTCCAGTTCGGCGATTTTTCGCAGAACGCGCTCATTTTTCGGGTCACGCCTAAGCGCTTTTTGCCAGTGCAAGATCGCCTCTTGTTCGTCCTGTCGCGCCAGTGCCACATCGCCAATGGCCTCTTCCAGCTTAGGCCTCGGCTGGCGCTCGGCCGCCCGCCATTCGCTGACGATTTTCTCCGCCGAGGCCGTGTCGTTCATTTGGAAGCGTGCTTCAACGAGTGCCGCCCATGCCCCCTCATGCTGTGGGGCGCGTTTCAAAATTTGTCGCGCCACGGATTCGACATTCCCGAAATCTCGATGGCGTCGAGCCCGATCCAGTTCGTCATTGAGGGCTTTAACCTCGCGAGCGCCCGGCCGCTGGCACGCGGGAAGCGCGAATGTGGTTAAGACCAACGCGAGCAGGACGGGACGCATAATCTTGAAACGAAAGTCAGGCATTGCGACGCCCTCCACCGGGAAAAAAAGATGGAACCATTCACAGCTGATTTGTCAGACTCCACACGGTATGCCGTCGTTCGACATTGTTTCTGAGGTCGATCAACAGGAAGTGGATAACGCGCTCAATCAGGCGCGCAAAGAGTTGGCCACGCGGTTCGACTTTAAAGGAAGCGCTGCGGTCATTCTTTATGAGAAAGATAAGATTACGCTCACCGCCGAGGATGCTGGGCGACTGCGCGGATTACGCGAGATTGTCATCGGTAAACTCTCCAAGCGCGGTGTTGACTTACGCAACATTAACCAGGGCGAACCCAATATTTCGCCGCTCGGGCATGCCCGACAGGAGCTCAAAATCCAACACGGCTTAGAAGGTGATAAAGCAAAAGAGATCATTCATGCGATCAAAGGCGCCGGATTCAAGGTGCAGAGCGCGTTACAAGACAGGCAAATCCGAGTGACCGGGAAAAAGAAGGACGACCTCCAAGCCGTCATTCAGTTCGTCCGCAGCCGCGACTTCGGCGTTGCCACCAATTTCAAAAACTTTCGCGACTGAGCTTCTGGTTTGGAGGAATGAGCTTCTTCTTTTCCCCAAGCTCAGATGGCATGCGTCATCGTCCTTTCAGTCACCCGCCTTGCACCGGCGGCATGATCGCGATGACGTTGCCGTCGCGAAGGGTGTGTTTTTTTTCGACAAACTCCACCCCAATACCAAAAAGCATGCTGTTTTGAAAATCGCGCAGTTTCGGATACTCCGACAAAAGCTGCTGAATGAGGTCACTGACCGTTGCCTTATCAGGCAGCGCAATTTCCAAGGTGGAAGCGCCAACGATTTCTTTCAGCCGCGAATAAAATTCCGCACGCACAGTCATGATGGCATCAGTTCTTTTCGCAGCACCCCGATATAGGGCAAATTCCGGTACCGCTCCATGTAATCGAGACCATAGCCGACGACGAACTCGTCAGCGATATCAAAGCCGATGTAATCGGCGTCAATGGCGCGCTGCCGCAGCTTTGTTTTCCGCAACAACACACAGATGCGAACGCTGCGCGGTGATGCCGTCTCCAATCTCTCCTGGATAGCATCTAGCGTGGTACCGCTATCGAGAATGTCATCGAGTAAGAGGATGTGGCGCCCGGCTACGTCGGGAGATGCGACCTGGCGAAAAATGAGTTCGCCGCTGGTTTGCAAACCGCCGTGATAACTGGCGACGCTCAAACAATCCAGTTTTAGCGGTAGCGGAATTCGCCGTAACAAGTCGGCCATGAAAATGAGGCTGCCGTTGAGAATCGCGATCACCGTCAGCTCGCAGCCATGATAATCGGCCGAGATTTGCGCAGCGAGTTCATCCAGGCGCCGCAAAATCGTTTTTTCATCAAACAGAATACGCTCGAGATCCGCCTGCATGTTGATTGCTTTACCACCAGTGGAATTTCCAGTCTGGTCAAAGTCTCGCTTGTTTGCCGCAAACATGGGAGGTCGTTAGTTTCGAGTCGTGCGTGTTTTCACTGAGCAATTTGTCGTCGCGACGTCGGGTAAAGGCACTTACGAAATTACAAACAAGGTAGAATCTCTCCTGCGCGAGTCACGCATTGGCGACGGGATTTTGAATGTTTTTGTCCAGCATAGCAGTTCCAGTCTGATCGTAATAGAAAATGCCGATCCGACTGCGCGTCGTGATCTTGAAGAATTTTTCGACCGCCTGGTTCCAGAAAATGCCGACTACTTTGTGCACGATACTGAAGGCGCCGATGATATGCCGTCTCATATTCGCATGGTCCTGACTCGGACGGGCGAAACGGTTCCGGTTATCAGCGGCAAAATGCAATTGGGCACCTGGCAGGGAATGTTTGTCTTCGAACATCGACATGCGGCACACCGGCGGAAAATCACAGTCACGATTCTGGGCGACTAGGTAGGGCGAATGACCCCGAAAGTTTTCGCCAAGTGACCACCTCAACTGCCCGAGACCCATCTATAGTGGCGGTCTATGACCGCCGTGCCGCCCCAATCGTGAGCGACGGAGGGACGACCTCCGTGTCGTCCTCACATTGCATGGACGGGGCCCGTCCCTCCGCTTTGCCATATTGATCTTGCCAATCCGGCTCAGACTCGCCTCTAGCCGCGTTCGCTTCCTTCGGCCGTTGCGGCGACAGACGGCGCGCCAGCGTGAATCCGCGCCCTATCGGTAGATCGCGTCGATTAGCTGCAGCGATTTTTCGTTTGGCAACAGCCTCTGTTCCATCTGATTCATAACATAAGCAAAGGCGACATTGTTCTCACGATCGGCGAAAGCATGACTGCCTCCCGCCCCAGGATGTCCAAATGACCTTGCCGATGGACCAAAGATTCGGCGGTCGGTATTGCCTGGATCTTTCATCAATCCGGCAGAGAAGGCCGTCGGAATTTCAAAAATCCGGTCAGTGCCATCCGCAAGCGTCGTGATCATTCGATCAATCGTCTCGTCCGTGAAGAATCGGCGCCCACGCATTTCGCCGCCGTTTGCCAGCAAAGCGTAAAACTTGGCAATCGCCGATGCACTTCCAATGCCACCGAAAGAGACAATCGGCTGGGCACGGATTTCCGGTTTGTTCATCGCGCCGACTGCCTGCAGACCATGGGGCGAGGCGAAAGTTCTCTGCTGCAATGTGCCGGGCCTCGCGAGTTCGCGGTAAAACCGGGCTGGTTCCGGCGGCGTGCGACTTTTGGCGGCATAGATGTTGGCGCATCGGGAATTGAATTCCGGGGGCAGACCGATCCAAAAGTCGAGCGAGAGCGGATCGGCAAAGGTTTGCCGCCAATAGCTCGAAATTGAAATCCCGGCGATGCGCCGGACGAGTTCGTCTATTAAAAATCCGAAAGTACGGGCGTGATAGCCGTGCGCGCTCCCGGGCGGCCACAGTGGTTTCTGCATTTCAATCGCGCGGATGACGCTGTCGTAATCGAAAATGTCGGCCGGTTCGTCGAGGGCACATACTCCGGCAGAATGCGACACCAACTGCGCGATTGTAATCTCGCTTTTACCGTTTCGGGCAAATTCCGGCCAAAAATCCGCGACGCAACGACCAATATCAATTTTGTTCTCCTGAAACACGTGAAGCATAGACGCGCTGCCGATTCCTTTCGTTGCCGACCAAACCAATA